>NZ_JANLOG010000128.1:0-65156 GCF_025466205.1 Pseudomonas sp. 13B_3.2_Bac1 | reverse complement strand
TCCTACAAGGATCTCTTAAAGCTTGAGATCAGGCCAATTCCAGCCAGATCGGCGCATGATCCGACGGTTTTTCCATCCCGCGCAGTTCATAGTCCACGCCCGCATCCTTGACCCGTGGCAGCAAGCCATGGGAGGCGAGGATCACGTCGATGCGCAGGCCACGCTTGGGTTCGTCTTCAAACCCACGGCTGCGGTAATCGAACCAGCTGAACATGTCGGTCACGTCCGGGTTCAGGTGGCGGAAGCTGTCGGTCAGGCCCCAGTTTTTCAGGCGGGCCATCCACTCGCGCTCTTCCGGGAGGAAGCTGCATTTGCCGGTTTTCAGCCAGCGCTTCATGTTGTCCGGGCCGATGCCGATGTCGCAGTCTTCCGGGGAAATGTTCACATCACCCATCACCACCAGCGGCTGCTCGTTGTGAAACTGGCTTTCCAGCAGCGTTTGCAGGTCGCTGTAAAAGCGTTGCTTGGCCGGGAATTTGGTCGGGTGGTCGCGGCTTTCGCCTTGCGGGAAGTAGCCGTTCATGATGGTCACCGGCACGCCATTGGCGTCGGCGAAGGTGCCCCAGATGAAGCGGCGCTGCGCGTCTTCTTCATCGGTGGCGAAACCTTTGTGAATGGCAATCGGCTCTTTGCGCGAAAGCAGGGCGACGCCGTAATGGCCTTTCTGGCCGTGGAAATAAACGTGATAGCCCAGCGCCCGCACTTCTTCCAGCGGGAACTGGTCGTCGTGGACCTTGGTTTCCTGCAGGCCGATCACGTCCGGCTGATGCTTTTCGATCAGCGCTGCCAACTGATGCGGACGGGCGCGCAGTCCGTTGATGTTGAAGGAAACAATCTTCATGGTCGGCAGTCCTGGCAAAAGGGCGATGCTAGCTGACATGTGGGATGGGGGCCAGTGTGGGGTGGGGGAAATCATTTTTGTCTGTGGGATGTGGGTTGCCCGGGCGGGCCTCTTCGCGAGCAAGCTCGCTCCCACAGGGGTATGCATTCCAAATGTGGGAGCGAGCTTGCTCGCGAAGAGGCCCGCCCAGTCGATGAAGCTCACGGCTTGGTCTATACCTGTGGGGAACTGCGCCACCCGCAAAAGGTTCGTACCAACAAGAGCGCAGCCATTTGAGCCGCGCCCCGGGGGAGAATCACCGTCATGCCTGAAACCCAGACCGCCATCGCCGACATCCACATGCTCGACCGCGGTTATTCGCGCGAAGCCCGATCGCTGCTGTATCAGGCCTATCGCCACGAGCCGACTTTCGGCTATCTGTTCGAAGCCGAACGGCCGGGCTACGAGCAACGCGTGCGGGCCACGGTGCGTGAGTTGGTCAAACAGCATTTTCTGCAGGATCTGCCGGCCATCGGCCTGCTGGTCAACGACCGTTTGATCGGCATCGCCCTGATTGCGCCGCCACAGCGTCGTCTTGGGATTACCGAGAGTTGGGCGTGGCGCTTGCGCATGGTGCTCAGCACCGGTTTTCGCTGCACCCGGCGCTATCTGGAATATCACGATGCGGTGGCCGCCTGCGTGCCGAGCGATTCGGTGCACATGCTGCCGTTGCTGGGGATTCATCCGCAGTTTCAAGGCAAACACTTCGGCGAGCAGTTGCTGACGGCGGTGCACAACTGGTGCGCGGTGGACGAAACCTCGCAAGGCGTGGTGCTCGACACTGGCAACCCGCGCTATCTGGAATTCTACAAACGTCAGGGTTATGAGGAGATTGGCGAAGTGGCCGTCGGCCCGGTGCGCGAGCACGTGTTTTTCCACGCCAATCCGCAGGTGTTACAAACTGCAATGGCTTAGCCGTAGAACTTTTTCGGAAATTTCCTGTTCTATCACGCTCCCAAGCCCGTGATAGCATCCGCGCCTATGAAGTTTCCAGGAAGATTTACCAGTGGCGTGCTCATGCTGTTAACCAGCTGCGCGGCGCTGGCGCAAAGTGAATTGGACGTGCGGATCAAACCGTCCAACGACGAACTCAAGGCCAATATAGAAGGCTATATCGGCAGCCTCGGCGACCGTGACGAACAAGCCTTGCTGCGCTTCAGTCGCGGGGCCGAAGAGCAGGCGCGCAAAGCCGCGCAGGCCTTGGGCTACTACCAGCCGCAGATCGACAGTGACGTCAAGGGCGGTGAAAAACCGCGCCTGGTGCTGAACATCGATCCCGGTGAGCCGATTCGCCTGCGCAACGTCACCGTGCGCGTCGACGGGCCTGCCGCCTCCCTCAAATCCTTTCGTGTGCCGAGCAGCGACACGCTCAAGTCCGGCGCGGTGCTCAACCATGGGCGTTATGAAGACGCCAAACGCCTGATCCAGAACCAGGCCTCGCGCTTCGGTTTCTTCAGTGGCCATTTCACCAGTCAGAAACTCCTGGTCGACCCGCGAGCCGGGGTGGCCGACGTCGAATTGATCTACGAAAGCGGCCCGCGTTACGCGCTGGGCAAAGTCAGTTTCGAGGGCGACACACCCTTCGACGAAGACCTGCTGCAACGCATGGTGCCGTTCAAGGCCGGCGACCCGTATGACTCCGAGCTGATCGCCGAACTCAATCGCGACCTGCAATCGAGCGGCTATTTCGAAGGTGTGCGCGTCGATGCTGCGCCGACGGCGGCGAAAAACGATGTGATCCCGGTCGACGTCAAACTCGACACGCGCAAGCCACGTACCATGGGCCTGGGCCTCGGTTACTCCACCGACGTCGGCCCGCGGATCAAGGCCAACTGGACCCGCCACTGGGTCAACCCGCAGGGCGACAGCTATGGCTGGGAAGCCGAGTTGTCGGCGCCACGGCAGAACGTCGGGCTGTTCTATGACATCCCGCTCGATCCACCGCTGACCGACAAACTGCGCTGGGCCGGTGGTTACCAATATGAAGACATCGACGGCTCGGACACCCTGAGCAAGCTGCTGACCTTCGGTCCCGAATGGCACAGCAAGTTGCCCAGCGGCTGGCAGCGGGTCATCTCGCTGAAATGGCAGCGTGAGGAATATCAGCTCGGTGACGACTCCGGTCTCAGTACCTTGTTGATGCCCGGCATCAGTTATTCGTACCTGAAAAGCGACAACCGCATCGACCCGCACAACGGCTATCGCCTGACCTTTGAAAGCAAAGTGGCGAAGGAAGGTCTCGGCTCTGACAACAATCTGCTGTATGGCACGGCGTTGATCAAAGGCCTGACCACCGTGTTCGACAACCACCGCTTCCTCGGCCGGGTGCAGGTCGGAGGCAGCGCCACCAACGGTTATAACTCGGTGCCACCGTCGCTGCGCTTCTTCGCCGGTGGCGATCAGAGCGTGCGCGGTTACGACTACCAGAGCCTGTCCCCGGAGAACTCCAAGGGCGACCGCATTGGCGGACGCTACATGGTCGCCGGCAGCGTCGAGTATCAATATTCGATCGCCGAAAAATGGCGGATCGCGACCTTCGTCGACCAGGGCAACTCCTTCAACAAACTCGAATTGCCGAACCTCAAGACCGGGGTCGGTATCGGTGTGCGCTGGGTCTCGCCGGTGGGGCCGATCCGCCTCGACCTGGCCCACGCGCTGGACGACGACGGCGGCATCCGGCTGCACTTTTCCATGGGGCCTGAGCTGTGAAGCGTGGTTTGAAAATTACCGCTCTGGCGCTGTTGGCGCTGGTGTTATTGATCGTACTGAGCATCAGCGCGGTACTCGGAACGCAGGCCGGCAGCCGTTGGGCGCTGGGCTTGGTGCCGGGTCTGAGCGTGGAAAATTTCCAGGGCCGTCTCGGCGGACAATGGAGCGCCGATCATCTGCTGTGGCAGCAGGGCAGCAGCCGGGTCGAGCTGAACCAGCCGATCTTCGCCTGGTCGCCGCTGTGCCTGACCCGCATGACGCTGTGCATCGAACAGCTCAAGGCTGATCAGGTGATCCTGCAATTTCCGCCGAGTGAAGAAACCAGCGAGAGCGGCCCGATCAAACTGCCGGATCTGCAATTGCCGGTGGCCATCGAGCTGGGTGACGTGCAGGTCGGCAGCCTGCTGTTCAACGGCAGCGAGCAGCTCAAGGGCCTGCAACTGGCGGCGCACTGGACCGCCCAAGGTATGCAGATCGATAGCGTGAAACTGCAGCGCGACGATCTGAGCCTGAACCTCTCCGGCCTGCTGCAACCGACTGGCAACTGGCCGCTGAACATCACCGGTGACCTGACCCTGCCGTCTCCGGGCGCAGGCCCATGGACACTGGCGTTGAAAGTCGACGGCGATCTGCTGAAAACCCTCAACCTGCATGCCGACAGCCGTGGCTACCTCGACGGCCAGTTGAGCGGCGAGCTGCAGCCGCTGGCAGAAAACCTCCCGGCCAAGGTGCGCATCAGCTCCGAGGCATTCAAACCGAGCGCCGATCTGCCGGACACTCTGCAATTCAATCAACTGGTTTTGACCGGGGAAGGTGACCTGAAAAACGGTTACCAATTGCTCGGCAACGCCACGCTGCCCGCCGAAAAAGGCCCGGTGGCGTTGCTGCTCAAAGGCAAGGTCGATGCCAGCGGCGCGCAGATCGCCGGCCTCGACCTCAGTGCCAACGACAAGCAAAGCCTCAAACTCACCGGCAGCGTTGACTGGAGCAAGGGCCTCAGCGCTCAGGCCAACATCAACTGGCAGGATTTTCCGTGGCACCGGTTGTATCCCGAGATTGACGAGCCGCAAGTCGCCTTGCGCACCTTCACTGGCGAAGTCTCCTACACCGATGGCCAATACCTCGGTAACTTCGCCGCCGACCTCGATGGCCCGGCGGGGGCGTTCAGCCTGAGCAGTCCGTTCAGTGGCAGCCTGAAACAGATCGCGTTGCCGCAACTGAAAATGCAGGCCGGTCAGGGCAAGGCTGAAGGGCACGTGAACGTGCAGTTCGCCGACGGCATCGCCTGGGACACGGCGCTGGATCTTTCGGCGCTGAACCCGGCGTACTGGGTCGCGGAGTTGCCGGGCACCCTGGCCGGGCCGCTGCGCAGCAAAGGCGAAATGAAGAACGAGCGCCTGAGCCTCACCGCTGACCTCGACCTCAAGGGCAAGCTGCGCGGACAGCCGGCGGTGCTGCAAGCCAAGGCTGACGGCGTCGGCGAACAGTGGAATCTCAACGCCCTGCAAATCCGCCTCGGCGACAACAGCATCAGCGGCAAGGGCAGCCTGCAACAGAAACTCACTGGCCAGATCGACATCAAACTGACGCGTCTGGCCCAGCTCTGGCCGCAGCTGCGCGGGCAGGTCAACGGTCAGGTCAATGTCGCCGGCACGCTCCAGGCGCCGCAAGGCAAGCTCGACCTGCAAGGTTCGCAACTGGCGTTCCAGGACAATCGTCTGCAAAGCCTCAACCTCGACGCCACGCTCGACAGTGCGCAACGGGCGAAGATCGACTTGAAGGGCCGCGGCATTCAGGCCGGCGATACCAACCTCGGCGTGTTGACCGCCAGCGCTCAGGGCGACATCAAGCGCCAGAAACTCGACCTCGACCTGCTCGGGCCGAAGCTCAAACTGGCCCTCGGTCTGGACGGCAATCTGGACAACGGCAACTGGCGCGGTCGTTTGGCCAGCGGCGATATTCAGGCCGGCGGCCAGGACTGGAAACTGCAGAACCCGGCCAAACTGGAGCGTCTGGCTGACGGCAAGATCAACTTCGGCGCGCATTGCTGGATGTCTGGCAATGCCAGCCTGTGCGGTGAAGACCAGCGGCTGCTGCCCGAGCCGAAACTGCGTTACCACCTCAAGCAGTTCCCGATCGAAAGCCTCGCACAATGGTTGCCGAAGGACTTTGCCTGGCAGGGCAAGCTCAACGCCGATCTGCAACTGGATCTGCCGGCCAGCGGCCCGAATGGCGTGGTCAGCATCGACGCCAGCGGCGGCACTTTGCGCATGAAGGAAAAGGATCAGTGGCTGGACTTCCCGTACCAGACCCTGAAGCTCACCAGCAAACTCACACCGAAGCGCATCGACACCGATCTCAATTTCGTCGGCGGCAAGCTCGGTGAATTGATGGTGCAGGCGCAGCTCAATCCGCTGCCGAAAAACAAGCCGTTGAACGGCTCGTTCCGGCTCTCCGGCCTGGACCTGTCGGTGGCGCGGCCGTTTGTACCGATGGTCGAGAAACTCACCGGGCGCCTGAACGGCAGCGGGACGATTTCCGGCGGGCTGCTGGCGCCGCTGGTCAACGGCACGGTGAAACTCAGCGACGGCGAAGTCTCCGGCGCCGAGCTGCCGATGGAACTCAAAGACCTGCAACTGCAAGCAGTGATTGCCGGCGAGTCCGTGCGTCTGGACGGCGGCTGGAAAAGTGGCAAGACCGGGCAGGGCAGTCTGAACGGTAATGTCGCCTGGGGTCAGGCGCTGATGGTCGATGTGGCGCTCAAGGGCACGCAATTGCCGGTCACCGTCGAGCCGTATGCCAAGCTGGAAGTGGCGCCGGATCTGAAAATCTCCATGGCCGGCGACGAGCTGAAGATTGCCGGCAAAGTGCTGGTACCCAGAGGCGAAATCACCGTCCGCGAACTGCCGCCCTCCACGGTTAAAGTCTCCGATGACACGATCATCGTTGGTGCGCAGACCGAAGAGGGTAAACCGCCGATGGCCATGAAGATGGACATCGACGTGGTGGTCGGTGACGACAAACTCAGCTTCGCCGGATTCGGCCTGACCGCCAACCTGCAAGGTCATGTGCACATCGGCGACAACATGGACACCCGTGGCGAGCTGTGGCTCAACGACGGCAAATACCGCGCCTACGGCCAGCGCCTGACGGTTCGGCGTGCACGGCTGTTGTTCGCTGGTCCCATCGACCAGCCGTATCTGGACATCGAAGCGATCCGCCAGACCGACGACGTGATCGCCGGTATTCGTCTGAGCGGCAGCGCCGAGCAGCCGACCACGCAAATCTTCTCCGAGCCGGCCATGAGCCAGGAGCAGGCGCTGTCGTATCTGGTGCTCGGTCGTCCGTTGAGCAGCAACGGCGAGGACAACAACATGCTTGCCCAGGCAGCACTTGGCCTCG
Source organism: Pseudomonas sp. 13B_3.2_Bac1 (assembly GCF_025466205.1). NCBI lineage: Bacteria > Pseudomonadati > Pseudomonadota > Gammaproteobacteria > Pseudomonadales > Pseudomonadaceae > Pseudomonas > Pseudomonas sp. 13B_3.2_Bac1. The sequence continues at coordinate 58,165 of NZ_JANLOG010000128.1, read as the reverse complement.
GCTTGATGGGCAGTTCCGGGGTCACCAGCAGTCTGGCCAAAGACCTGGGGATTCAGGACTTCCAACTCGACACCCAAGGCAGCGGCAACACCACCAGCGTGGTCGCCAGCGGCAATATCTCCGAGAAACTCAGCCTGCGTTATGGCGTCGGTGTGTTCGAACCGGCCAACACCATTGCGCTGCGTTACAAGCTGAGCAAGAAGGTTTATCTCGAAGCCGCCAGCGGTGTCGCCAGTTCGCTGGATATCTTCTATAAGCGCGATTTCTGAGAGCGTGGCCAATAGCCGGGTCGTGACGCTGCGATCCGGTTTTTTCAGGATGTATTAGACTCACCGAACCCTCAAAACCTTGCCGGTTGCGCCTATGGTCCGCTTGAGTATGGTCTTGCTCGGTAATGACTTTGTCCGCAAGCGTTGGTCAGCACTGGCGCTGACCGGCATTGTCTGGGGCGCGGCCGGGGTGGCGATCTTTATCGATGCGCTGGACGGTGTGCTGTATTTTCCGCTGCATGTCTTTGGCTATCTGCTGTTACTCGAGGCCCTGATCATTCTGTTGGTGCCGGCACCGCAGACCGGCACCGCCGCCGCTTTGCGCAAGGCGCGCGGTCTGGCGTTCCTGCTGCTTGGGCTGCTGATCGTCGACCGGCAACATGTCGCCAGCCTGATTCTGGCAGTGCTGTTCGGTGTGGCGTTTCTGCTCGATGGCGGCTTTCGGCTGGCGGCGGCGGTGGTGGTGCGTTTTGTCGGTTGGCGACTGTCACTGCTGACCGGATTGTTCGAAATCACCTTTGGCCTGTTCATCCTCGAACCGTATCCAACGCTGTATAAGGGCACGGTGCCGTTCTGCATTGGCATGAGCATCTTTCTTTCAGGCTGCGCGTTGTTGCGCCAGTCACTGCGCTTCAAGCACCAGCCACCGTTGGCGAGTCCGGCCTCGGTCGGTGGGCCGGCCCCCAGCACCGCGCTGGTGATCCATGTCTGGACACCCAGCGGCACCGTTGATGACACCCTGGTGCGCAACCGCCTGCTCAACCGCTATATCGCGGCAGTCGACATCAACGGTGTGATTTCTGCCGGCCACGCGGCCCTGGAATGCGGCCCGGACATTTACATCAGTCATTACCCGCTGGATGACATCGATCGTTCGGCGGGGGATTTCGTGCGGTTGCTGCGGGCGACGCCGAACAATGATGTCGCCGGCCGGTTTCTGCCTGACTATGCGGGTGAGGTGGCGGACTGGTGTCCGTCTTCGGTTCAGGTCAGTTTTGCTCATTACGACGCCCGGCGACTGCAGGCGTTCTGGAGCGAATACCGGCAGAACAGCACGTACAACCTCACCAGCCGCAACTGTTCCAGTGCCGTCGCCCATAGCCTCGAAGCGGCCCTTGAAGGGGCGATGAATCGCGGGCATTCGAACATGCTCGATTTCGCCCGAGTGATCGTCAGCCCCGAGTTCTGGGTGGCGGCGCAAGTGCGCAAGCGCGCCGAAGTGATGGCCTGGACGCCCGGTCTGGTGCTCGACTATGCACTCGCACTGCATGCCGCGATCGAGCCCGCACCGCCGGGCTGGCACAGCATGTATGCGGTGATCAAACGCGCTTGCGGTTATGCGCTGACGGCCTTGCGCGGGCGCGAAGTGCATCCCCTCCAGCCGCCATCTGTGCATCCTTCCGACAAATCCTGACCGACGTTACACCCAGTCGCTGCCTTCGCGAGCAAGCTCGCTCCCACATTGATCCATGTATGCATGAGATCCCTGTGGGAGCGAGCTTGCTCGCGAAAGCGTCAGTGCGGGCAACACAAAAACCCACTCCACTGGTCAACTAATTACAAAGCAACCTAACTATTACGTTGACATTCGCTGCCTAGGCAGTAACATCTCGACATACATTCACTGCCTAGGCAGTTATTAGGTGAGCACATGAAGCATTTCACCCCGGACGAATTCAAGCATTGCCATCTCGGCCTGTTGCTGGGCCGTGCCGCGCTGCTCAAAGACAAGATCATCGACACCCACATGGACCCCCACGGCATCACCGCCGCGCAGTTCAAGGTGTTGATCATCATGGCCCAGTACGGCGTCGATACTCCGGCCGAGCTGTGCCGGCATCTGTCGCTGGACAGCGGTTCGATGACACGCATGCTCGATCGTCTGGAACAGAAAGGTTTCCTGGCTCGCCAACGCAGCGAAGGCGATCGCCGTCAGGTGCAGCTCAAACTCACCGAGCAGGGCCAGCAACTGGCCGATCGTCTGCCGCACATCGGCGCCGATGCAATGAATGAACTGGCCGGCGCCGTCACTACGGACGAGTTGAAGACCCTGGAATACATCCTCAAGAAAATCCTGCTGGCCGCCGGTGACCCGATCACCATCCAGCGCTTAGGTGAACACAATGAGCAGTAAAACCTTGCGCAGCAGCCTGACCCTGGTGCTGTCGGCAATGATCCTTGCCGGTTGCGCCAATTACAGCGGCCTCGACACTCAAGGCAAAAATCTTGATGCGAAAAGCCTGAAAGTCGGCCAGTCCCTCAACGGTGTGACCCTGTCGCCGGCGGCATGGCCGAAAAGCGACTGGTGGACCAGCCTTGGCGACCCACAACTCGACGGTCTGATCCGCGAAGCCCTGCACGACAGCCCGGACATGCAGATCGCCGAAGCCCGCGCGCATCAGGCCAGCGCCGCCGCGTATGCTGCCGATGCCGAACGCTATCCGACCCTCGACGCCAGCGCCGGTATCAGCCGCTCGCGTCTGGCCAAGGACCAGGATCCGCTGGGCAAGGGCGATGCCTATGCCACCGTGCGCAATATCAGCGCCGGCTTCAATTACAACTTCGACCTGTGGGGCGGCCAGCGAGATGCCTGGGAAGCCGCACTCGGTCAGGCCCGCGCTGCCGAAGTCGACCGTCAGGCCGCGCAATTGACCCTCGCCGCCGACGTGGCCCGGGCCTACAGCGATCTGGGACAGGCGCACATCGTCTACGACCTGGCCAACGACGATCTGAAACGCACCAAACAGATGCTCGATCTGAGCCAGCGCCGCTTGAGTGCCGGGATCGACAGCCAGTACCAGTTCCAGCAAACCCAGAGTCTGGAAGCCAGTTCCGAAGCCAGCCTGATCGATGCCGAAAAGCGCTTGAACAGCGCCAAGATCGCTCTGGCCGTGTTGCTCGGCAAAGGCCCGGATCGCGGCAACGAAATTGCTCGGCCGAAAGTCCTGCAAGCCAGCGCCGTGGCGGTGCCGTCGGTGTTGCCGGCGGAACTGCTCGGTCGGCGTCCGGATCTGGTCGCTGCGCGCTGGCGCGTAGAGGCGGCGAGCAAAGACATCGACTCGGCGAAAACCCGCTTCTATCCCAACCTGAACCTTACGGCGTCTGCCGGTGCCGAATCCTTGTTGGGTGACGCAATGTTCGGGTCGGCCAGTCGCTTCTTCAGCATCGCCCCGACCATCTCGGTGCCGATCTTCGACGGCGGGCGACTGCGCGCCAACCTTGATGCGCGCGACGCCGATTACGATCTGGCAGTGGCGCAGTACAACAAAAGCCTGGTGAAAGCACTGGGTGATGTCAGCGACACGATCAACCAGTTGCGTGACATCGGCCGGCAGATCGGGGCGCAGCAACACGCCACCGAGATTGCCCAGGACTCTTACAACACCGTCGTCCAGCGTTACGGTTCCGGCATCGGCAACTACCTGGACGTGCTCAGCATCGAGCAGCAATTGCTGCAGGCCCAGCGTCAGCTGGCCAACCTCAATGCCGAGCAGATCGACCTGTCGATTCAACTGATGCAAGCGCTGGGCGGCGGCTTTCAGGGTGAAACCCTGACCGCAGCCAACGCCACCCCAGCCACGTCGCACAACTAAATTCAGGTATTTGTCATGGCCACTGCCGAAAACACTCAAACTCAAGACAACACCCCCGACACCGGTAATCCACGCAAGCGCAAAGTGATGCTGCTGGTGCTGGCCGTCGTGGTTCTGCTCGCCGGTGCTGGCGTGTGGGCGTATCACGAATTCATCGGGCGCTTCAACGAAAGCACCGACGACGCCTACGTCAACGGCAACGTCGTTGAGATCACGCCGCTGGTCACCGGCACCGTGGTCAGCATTGGCGCTGACGATGGCGATCTGGTCCACGAAGGCCAGGTGCTGATCAACTTCGACCCCAACGATGCCGAAGTCGGTCTGCAAAGTGCCCAGGCGAAACTGGCGCGTACCGTGCGTCAGGTGCGCGGCCTGTACAGCAACGTCGATGGCATGAAAGCCCAGGTCAACGCGCAACAGGCTGAAGTGCAGAAGGCTCAGGACAACTACAACCGGCGGAAGAACCTCGCTGCTGGCGGCGCGATTTCCCAGGAAGAACTGTCCCACGCCCGCGATGACCTGACCTCGGCGCAAAACGCCCTGGCCAACGCCAAACAGCAACTGAAAACCACCAGCGCGCTGGTCGATGACACCGTGGTTTCGTCGCACCCGGACGTGATGCAGGCTGCTGCTGAACTGCGCCAGGCCTACCTGACCAACGCTCGCAGCACCCTGATTGCGCCGGTCACCGGTTACGTCGCTAAACGTACCGTGCAACTCGGTCAGCGCGTACAGCCGGGCACCGCGCTGATGGCGGTGATCCCGCTGGATCAGCTGTGGATCGACGCCAACTTCAAGGAAACCCAACTGCGTGACATGCGCATCGGCCAACCGGTGGACATCGAGTCTGACATCTACGGCAGCAGCGTGAAGTACAGCGGCACCGTCGACAGCCTCGGCGCCGGTACCGGCAGTGCGTTTGCTCTGTTGCCGGCGCAGAACGCCACCGGTAACTGGATCAAGATCGTCCAGCGTGTGCCGGTGCGGATTCACATCAACGCCGAAGAGCTGGCCAAGCATCCGCTGCGGGTCGGTCTGTCGACCAACGTTGAAGTGAACCTGCATGACCAGAGCGGTCCGGTGCTGGCCCAGCAACCGCCGCAAAAGGCCTCGTTCACCACCAACGTCTACGAGCAGCAACTGGCCGAAGCCGACGCGATGATTGCGCAGCTGATCCACGACAACAGCGCTGCGGTGAGCAAGACCGCACAACGCTAAGGTCACACCTGACCCTGTGGGAGCGAGCTTGCTCGCGAAAGCGGTGTGTCATTCAGCATTGATTTGTCTGACAGGCCGCCTTCGCGAGCAAGCTCGCTCCCACAAGAGGGCGGCGTCAACCCGGTTTCATAGGATTCACAATGAGCAATAACGCCTCTTTCACGCCGCCCAGCCTGTTGCTCAGCACCATCGGCCTGTCGCTGGCGACTTTCATGCAAGTGCTCGACACCACCATTGCCAACGTGGCCTTGCCGACCATTTCCGGCAACCTGGGCGTGAGTTCGGAGCAGGGCACCTGGGTCATCACCTCGTTTGCCGTGAGCAACGCCATCGCGCTGCCGCTGACCGGCTGGCTCAGTCGGCGTTTCGGCGAGGTGAAGCTGTTTCTCTGGGCGACCATTCTGTTTGTGTTGGCCTCGTTTCTCTGTGGTATCTCCACGTCGATGCCGGAACTGATCGGCTTCCGTGTGCTGCAAGGCCTGGTGGCCGGGCCGCTGTACCCGATGACGCAGACCCTGTTGATTGCCGTCTATCCCCCCGCGAGGCGCGGCATGGCCCTGGCATTGCTGGCGATGGTCACGGTGGTTGCGCCAATTGCCGGGCCGATTCTCGGCGGCTGGATCACCGACAGCTATAGCTGGCCGTGGATCTTCTTCATTAACGTACCGATCGGCATCTTCGCGGTGATGGTGGTGCGCTCGCAACTGGCCAAGCGTCCGGTGGAAACCAGTCGCCAACCGATGGACTACGTCGGCCTGATCTCGCTGATCATCGGCGTCGGCGCGTTGCAGGTGATCCTCGACAAGGGCAATGACCTGGACTGGTTCGAATCGAACTTCATCATCATCGGCGCGGCGATTTCGGTGATCGCTCTGGCGGTGTTCGTCATCTGGGAAATGACCGACCAGCACCCGGTGGTGAACCTGCGGTTGTTCGCCTACCGCAACTTCCGCATCGGCACGCTGGTGCTGGTGCTGGGTTACGCCGGGTTCTTCGGCATCAACCTGATCCTGCCGCAGTGGCTGCAAACGCAGATGGGTTACACCGCGACCTGGGCTGGTCTGGCGGTGGCGCCGATCGGCATTCTGCCGGTGCTGCTGTCGCCGTTTGTCGGCAAGTACGCGAACAAGTTCGACCTGCGCCTGTTGGCCGGTCTGGCGTTCCTGGCGATTGGCCTGAGCTGCTTCATGCGCGCCGGATTCACCAACGAGGTGGACTTCCAGCACATCGCTCTGGTGCAGCTGTTCATGGGGATCGGCGTGGCACTGTTCTTCATGCCGACCCTGAGCATCCTGATGTCCGACCTGCCGCCGAGCCAGATTGCCGACGGTGCTGGTCTGGCCACCTTCCTGCGGACTCTGGGCGGTAGCTTTGCGGCATCGCTGACCACGTGGATCTGGATTCGCCGCGCCAATCAGCATCATGCCTACATGAGCGAAAGCATCAGCACCTTCGAGCCGGCGACCCGCGAGACGTTGAATCATTTAGGCGGCGCGAGCCAATCGGCGTACGCGCAGATGGATCAGATCCTCACCAGCCAGGCGTACATGCTCTCCACCGTGGATTATTTCACGTTGCTGGGCTGGGGGTTCATGGGGCTGATTCTGATTGTGTGGCTGGCGAAACCGCCGTTTGCGGCCAAGGCCGGCCCGGCCGCCAGCGGTCACTAAGCAAAACGCGGTCAAAAATGTGGGAGCGGGCTTGCTCGCGAAAGCGGTGTGTCATTCAGCAGAGATGTCGACTGAACCACCGCCTTCGCGAGCAAGCCCGCTCCCACATTGGGTTTTGTGTTGTGTCAGTTGGCAGGTGCTGCCAGTTGTGGTGGCGGAGCGAAGTCGAACGGTGCCAGGGCATACCCGTTCTCATCCACCTGCAACGCCCAACCCTGACGATCCCAATCCCCCAGCACAATCCGCTTCGCCGCCTGCTCGCCGAGCTGCAGCTTGTGGATCGCAGGACGATGGGTGTGGCCGTGGATCAGGGTTTTCACCCCGTATTGCTGCATGATCCGCGGAATCTCTTCCGGCGTGACATCGACGATGTCATTGGCCTTCATCCGCACCTGCGCACGGCTTTCGCTGCGCAGCTTGCGCGCCAGTTTGTGGCGGGTGCTCAGCGGCAGGTGGCGCAGGATGAACAGGGCGATCGGGTTGCGCAGGTAGCGCCGCAGCTTCATATAGCCGACATCGCGGGTGCACAGGCTGTCGCCGTGCATCAACAACACCGGCTCGCCGTAAAACTGCACGACACTCGGGTCCTTCAACAGCGTGCAGCCGGCTTCTTTGCAGAAGGCCTTGCCGAGCAGGAAGTCGCGGTTGCCGTGCATCAGAAAAATCGCCGTGCCGCTGTCGCTCAATTGGCGAAGGGCCTGGCAGATGGAACGCTGGAAGGGCGTCATGGCATCGTCGCCAATCCACGCCTCGAAAAAGTCGCCCAAGATGTACAACGCACTCGCCGAGCGGGCGCGTCCGGCGAGCAAATCCAGAAACGCCCGGGTGATGTCCGGGCGCTCCTCTTCCAGATGCAAGTCTGAAATCAGCAATATCACGCTTCGATGATCTCGGCTTTCTCGATGATCACGTCGTCTTTCGGCACGTCCTGGTGACCGGCCTTGGAAGTGGTGGCAACGGCTTCGATCTTGTCGACGACATCGGTGCCGGCAACGACTTTACCGAACACGGCGTAACCCCAGCCCTGAGCGGTCTTGGCGGTGTGGTTGAGGAAGCTGTTGTTGGTGGCGTTGATGAAGAACTGCGCCGAGGCCGAATGTGGATCCATGGTGCGGGCCATGGCCAGGGTGTACTTCTCGTTCTTCAGGCCGTTGTCGGCTTCGTTCTGGATGCTCGGGCGCTTGTCTTTCTTTTCCTGCATGCCAGGCTCGAAACCGCCGCCCTGGATCATGAAACCCTTGATGACGCGGTGGAAAATCACGTTCTCGTAGTGACCGTTTTTAACGTATTCGAGGAAGTTGGCAGCGGTGATCGGCGCTTTTTCCGCGTCCAGTTCGATGACGATGTCGCCGTAGTTGGTGGTCAGTTTGACTTGAGTCATGATCGCTACTCTTTATAAGGAATTCGTGGTTATGGGACATTCAGCCCCATGACCGGTTCAGCCTGCATCGGCCAAGGTGCGCAGTTTAGCGTGACAGGCGCGAATTTCGAGGCTGTTTTTCATATCCCGGCGATTAAATGCGCTCCTTTATAGGCCGCGCTCTGTCAGGCCCTTGACAGCATCGGCTATGATAGCGGCTTTGTTTTGTCTGGCCCCCTTTGCGGCCGCGCACATGTAAGTCAAGGATCCTATGAGCAAGCCCACTGTCGACCCTACCTCGAATGCCAAGTCCGGCCCTGCCGTGCCGGTCAATTTCCTGCGGCCGATCATCCAGGCAGACCTGGACTCGGGCAAGCACACCCAGATCGTCACCCGTTTTCCGCCTGAGCCCAACGGCTACCTGCACATCGGCCACGCCAAGTCGATCTGCGTGAACTTCGGCCTGGCCCAGGAGTTCGGCGGCGTCACGCACCTGCGTTTCGACGACACCAACCCGGCCAAGGAAGACCAGGAATACATCGACGCGATCGAAAGCGACGTCAAATGGCTGGGCTTCGAGTGGTCCGGCGAAGTGCGCTACGCCTCGCAGTATTTCGACCAGTTGCATGACTGGGCGGTCGAGCTGATCAAGGCCGGCAAGGCCTACGTCGACGACCTGACCCCTGAGCAGGCCAAGGAATACCGTGGCAGCCTGACCGAACCGGGCAAGAACAGCCCGTTCCGCGACCGTTCGGTGGAAGAGAACCTTGACTGGTTCGCGCGCATGCGTGCCGGTGAGTTCCCGGACGGCGCCCGCGTGCTGCGCGCGAAGATCGACATGGCCTCGCCGAACATGAACCTGCGCGACCCGATCATGTACCGCATCCGCCACGCCCATCACCATCAGACCGGTGACAAGTGGTGCATCTACCCGAACTATGACTTCACCCACGGTCAGTCGGACGCCATCGAAGGCATCACCCACTCGATCTGCACCCTGGAATTCGAAAGCCATCGTCCGCTGTACGAGTGGTTCCTGGAAAACCTGCCGGTGCCGGCCAACCCGCGCCAGTACGAATTCAGCCGTCTGAACCTGAACTACACCATCACCAGCAAGCGCAAGCTCAAGCAACTGGTCGATGAAAAGCACGTCAACGGCTGGGACGACCCGCGCATGTCGACGCTGTCCGGCTTCCGTCGCCGTGGCTACACGCCGGCTTCGATCCGCAACTTCTGCGACATGATCGGCACCAACCGTTCCGATGGCGTGGTCGACTTCGGCATGCTCGAGTTCAGCATCCGTCAGGACCTCGACGCGAACGCCCCGCGTGCCATGTGCGTGCTGCGTCCGTTGAAAGTCGTGATCACCAACTACCCGCAAGACCAGGTCGAAAACCTCGAACTGCCGCGTCATCCGCAGAAAGAAGAACTCGGCGTGCGCAAGCTGCCGTTCGCCCGTGAAATCTACATCGACCGCGATGACTTCATGGAAGAACCGCCAAAGGGCTACAAGCGCCTCGAGCCGAACGGCGAAGTGCGTCTGCGTGGCAGCTACGTGATCCGTGCCGACGAAGCGATCAAGGACGCCGACGGCAACATCGTCGAGCTGCGTTGCTCGTACGATCCGGACACCCTGGGCAAGAACCCTGAAGGCCGCAAGGTCAAAGGCGTGATCCACTGGGTGCCGGCGGCTGCCAGCATCGAGTGCGAAGTGCGTCTGTACGATCGCCTGTTCCGTTCTCCGAACCCGGAGAAGGCCGAAGACAGCGCGAGTTTCCTCGACAACATCAACCCTGACTCACTGCAAGTGCTGACCGGTTGTCGTGCTGAGCCATCGCTGGGCGATGCACAGCCGGAAGACCGTTTCCAGTTCGAGCGCGAAGGCTACTTCGTCGCCGATATCAAGGACTCGAAACCAGGTCAGCCGGTATTCAACCGTACCGTGACCCTGCGTGATTCGTGGGGCCAGTGATTTAGCGTCAAGGAAATCTAAAGTGCTGACGATCTACAACACGCTCACCAAGAGCAAAGAAGTCTTCAAGCCGCTGGATGGCAACAAGGTGCGCATGTACGTGTGCGGCATGACCGTGTACGACTACTGCCACCTCGGCCACGGCCGCAGCATGGTCGCGTTCGACCTGGTGACCCGCTGGTTGCGGTTCAGCGGTTACGACCTGACCTACGTGCGCAATATCACCGACATCGACGACAAGATCATCAATCGTGCCCGCGAGAACGGTGAGTCGTTCGACGCGCTGACCGAGCGCATGATCGCGGCGATGCACGAAGACGAAGCGCGCCTGAACATCAAGAAGCCGGACATGGAACCGCGTGCCACGGATCATATTCCGGGCATGCACGCGATGATCCAGACCCTGATCGACAAGGGCTTCGCTTACGCCCCGGGCAATGGCGACGTGTACTACCGCGTCGCCAAGTTCATGGGCTACGGCAAGCTGTCGCGCAAGAAGATCGAAGACCTGCGCATCGGTGCGCGCATCGAAGTCGACGAGTCGAAAGAAGATCCGCTGGACTTCGTCCTGTGGAAAGCCGCCAAGCCGGGCGAGCCGAGCTGGGAATCGCCGTGGGGCGCCGGCCGTCCGGGCTGGCACATCGAGTGCTCGGTGATGTCCACCTGCTGCCTCGGTGAGACCTTCGACATTCATGGCGGCGGCAGCGACCTCGAGTTCCCGCACCATGAAAACGAAATCGCCCAAAGCGAAGCGGCCACCGGCAAGACCTACGCCAACGCGTGGATGCATTGCGGCATGATCCGTATCAATGGCGAGAAGATGTCCAAGTCCTTGAACAACTTCTTCACCATTCGCGACGTGCTCGACAAGTACCACCCGGAAGTTGTGCGTTACCTGCTGGTGTCGAGCCACTACCGCAGCGCGATCAACTACTCGGAAGACAACCTCAAGGACGCCAAGGCCGCTCTCGAGCGTTTCTACCACGCGCTGAAAGGCCTGCCGAGCGTGGCCCCGGCCGGCGGCGAAGCCTTCGTCGAGCGTTTCACCACGGTGATGAACGACGACTTCGGCACGCCGGAAGCCTGCGCGGTGTTGTTCGAGATGGTGCGTGAGATCAACCGCCTGCGCGACAGCGATCTCGATGCAGCGGCCGGTCTGGCGGCACGTCTGAAAGAACTGGCGAGCGTGCTGGGTGTGTTGCAACTGGAAGCCGATGACTTCCTGCAAGCGGGCGCCGAAGGGCGTGTCGATGCGGCTGAAGTCGACGCACTGATTGCAGCACGTCTGGCGGCACGCGCCGGCAAGGACTGGGCCGAATCCGACCGCATCCGCGACCAGCTCACCGCCATGGGCGTGGTGCTGGAAGACGGCAAGGGCGGCACGACCTGGCGTCTGGCTGACTGATTGCTTGATCCGCGTTAAAACAAAACCCGCCATGTGCGGGTTTTGTTTTTTCTGGCGGGTGTCAGCTCAAGGCCCCGGTGCTGACCGCGACGATCAGGAAAATCCCCAGCACCGCGCGGTAGATGACGAATGGCCAGGTGGAGAATTTCTCGAGAAAGCGCATCAGGCCCCAGATCGCGAAGAACGCCGAGATGCTGGCAATCACCAGACCGAAAATCAGGTGTCCCCAAACGGCGGCTGGAAGGTCGGCATGGAACAACACCCACAACTCTTTCAAACCGGCGAGGGCAATCGCCGGCAGCCCGAGCAGGAACGAGAACCGCGCCGCTTCTTCACGCTTGAAGTTGAGAAACAACGCTGCCGTCAGCGTCGAGCCGGAGCGCGACACGCCGGGAATCAGCGCGCCAATCTGCGCAATGCCGACGATCAGCGCATCGCGCAGACGCATTTCGTCCACGGTGCGCCGATGCCGGCACGACAGTTCGGCAGCGGCCAGCAGAACCGCCATGACCACGCAGGAAATCCCGATCACCATCAGGCCGCGCAGGGGCGAGTTGCAGGCGTTGAGCGTCGAGGACAGCGCAATGCCGGCAATGCCGATGGGTATGGTCGCCAGCACGATGGCCACCGCGAGGATGAACCAGCGGTTGTTGAAATCCCGTTGGCGCACCGCGTCGACGCTGCCACCGACCACTTGCTTGACGTCGCGCCAGAAATAACTGACCACCGCCGCCAGTGCAGCCAGCTGCATGGCCGCGGAAAACGCCGAGCCGGGATCCGGCCAGCCGAGCAGGGCCGGGACGATGCGCATATGCGCGGTGGAGGAAACGGGCAGCAACTCGGTGATGCCTTGAATGATGCCGAGGAAGCCGATCTGCAGGTAATCCAGCGAGGCGAAACCGATATCAAGGCCGGTGGAACAGATGTTGGTCAAAGCACTTATCCTGTGAAAATCAGGAGGAGGGAGGTGTCTGAATCAATGGCATGGCGAAAAACTGAAACATTTCGTCACAGTCTAGTCGGTTCGGTCAATGGGGGCGGATTGATAGTTGTGGGGTGTCTGGGCTGACGCCTTCGCGAGCAAGCCCGCTCCCACAGGGGATCAGTGTCGTAGACAAGAATCAGACATGACAAAAATCCAATGTGGGAGCGGGCTTGCTCGCGAAGAGGCCGGTTCAGCCACCCCGTCACTCAGCCTGACGCAAGCGCTTGTAAAGGGTATTGCGACTAACCCCCAACCGCCGCGCCAGATGCGAAATATTGCCCCCAGCCGCCAGCAATTCGCGGCTCAACGCCTCGGCATCGTTCAGATCAACTCCCAGCGGCGGCGCCAATTCCACCGGCTCCATCTCCAGATCGACAAAAAAATCATCCGGCAGATGCTCGGGCCGCACCGGTTGTTCCTCGGCCATCGCCAGAGCCACCTGCATCACGCTGCTGACCTGGCGCAGATTGCCCGGCCATGGATGACGGGTGAACAGTTCCAGCACCTCACGGCTCAGCCCGGCCCATTGCGTCGGTTCGCGATGTTGCTCCCACAGGCGTTTGAACAGCGCCTCCTTGTCGCTGCGCTCGCGCAACGGTGGCAGTTCCAGGGTCAGCCCACCGATGCGGTAATAAAGATCTTCGCGGAATCGCCCCAGTTGCACCTGCTCCCTGAGCGAACGGTTAGTCGCCGAGATGATCCGCAAGTCCACCGCGAACAACTCGCTGCTGCCCACCGGTTGCACGCAGCGCTCCTGCAACACCCGCAACAACCGCGCCTGAGTGGGCAATGGCATGTCGCCGATTTCGTCGAGGAACAGGGTGCCTTTGTCAGCCTTGCGGATCAGGCCGATGCTGCCTTTCTGGTTGGCGCCGGTGAACGCACCTTTTTCATAGCCGAACAGTTCCGACTCCACCAGTTCGGCCGGGATCGCCGCGCAGTTGACGGCGATGAATGCCTGTTTGCTGCGTGAACTGGCTTGATGCAGGGCTTTGACGAAGACCTCCTTGCCAACCCCGGTTTCGCCGTGGATCAGCAGCGGAATGTCTTTCTCCAATAGGCGCTCGGCCTGACGCACGGCTTTTTCCACGCGGCTGTCGCCAAAATGCAGAGAGTTGAGGCTGATCGTTCCCGGCACTTTGATCGGCGCTGCGGCGGGCTTGGGTTCGGCAAATACCCGAGCCTGAATCGGCGTCTGTTGCGGGCGCTTCAGCAAGCACTGGAAGCGGTTGCGTCCAGAAGTCTGCAGGGCGAACGGCAAGCCGTCAGGCTGATTCAACAGCTCTAATAGCGACACGTTGAACAGGCTCTCGATACTGACCCGTGACAGGCGCACGCCGAGCAGATTGTCCGCCCGCCGGTTGGCCGACAGCACCTGACCGCTCTCATCGAAGATCAGCAAACCGGCCCACTGACTGTCGAGGTTGTTCAACCCGGTGTTGAAGGTCAGTTGAAAGTGCTGGCCATGGAACAGGTTGAGGATCAGCCGGTTCTCCACGGTCTGGCTCATCATCTTGACCATGCCCAGGGTGTGCGAGGGCGGCAGGTAGCTGTCGCTGGACACATCGAGTACGGCGATGACCTTGCGCTCGGCGTCGAAAATCGGCGCGGCGGAGCCGGTCATGAAGCGATTGGCCTTAAGGAAGTGTTCATCGTGTTCGATGTGCACCGCTTGTTCGCAGGCCAGCGCAGTGCCGATCGCATTGGTGCCGCTGGAGCGCTCCATCCAGCTCGCCCCGGCGCTAAACCCACGGGCGAGGTTCGGCTCGATAAAGCGCTGAGTGCCCCACGATGTCAGCACCTGGCCCTGATGGTCGGCGAGCATGATCAGGCAATTGGAGTTGCTGAGGATGTTTTCGTAATAGGGCAGGACTTCCTGGTGGGTGGTCTGCACCAGTGAATGATGACGGTCGAGTAAATGCGCGATGCCGGAGGCGGGCAATTGATCGAACGCCGGGCTGCTTTGGTGGCTGAGGCCGAACGCGCGGCACCGTTGCCAGGAGCTCTGGACGATCGCGTCGTGGGACAGCGGCGGGGTAGGTGCGGCCATGGTGGTGGGCCTCTGATGCAGCGTTTTTATTATTGTTATGAACCCAAATCCTGAGCAAAACACAGATCAACTGTGGGAGCGTGCTTGCTCGCGAAAGCGTCGTATCAGTCACCGAATCGGCTGAACGACACACCGCATTCGCGAGCAAGCTCGCTCCCACAGGATCTCCGGTGTTCACCGAAATGAGTTCACAGAGTGTTGTTCACGATTGTTCATTGTCAATCGCCAGACTGTTCAAATCTGTTCAGTCATGAACACCCATTCCCTACGTTTTCGGTGCTTTTCACGACAAATCAACCACTTGCCATTTCTGGCACGAATGTCGCTCTGCTGCACAGGTCGCTTGACTCCAATAATAAAAAGGCCGAGCCATGTCACTCACCCTGGAGCACGTCTGCCGTACCGTCGAGGGCCAGACCTGGATCGACGATGCCTGCCTGACATTCGAACCCGGATCCTTCAACGTTCTGCTCGGCCGCACGCTGTCCGGCAAAACCAGTCTGATGCGCCTGATGGCCGGTCTGGACAAGCCTGACAGCGGCCGCATCCTGATGAACGGCGTCGACGTCACCCAGCGCCCGGTGCGCCTGCGCAATGTGTCGATGGTCTATCAGCAGTTCATCAACTACCCGACCATGACCGTGTTCGAGAACATTGCCTCGCCGTTGCGCCAGGCCGGTGTTGCCAAGGACATCATTCACAGCAAGGTGCAGGAAACCGCACGGATGCTGCGCATCGAGAGGTTTCTGCAGCGCTATCCGCTGGAGCTGTCCGGCGGCCAACAGCAGCGCACGGCGATGGCCCGGGCGCTGGTCAAGGATGCCGAGTTGATCCTGTTCGACGAGCCGCTGGTCAACCTCGACTACAAGCTGCGCGAAGAACTGCGCCAGGAAATGCGCGAGCTGTTCAAGCTGCGCCACACCATCGCGATCTACGCCACCACTGAACCCAACGAAGCGTTGGCGCTGGGCGGCACCACGACGATTCTGCACGAGGGCCGGGTGATCCAGAGCGGCCCATCGACCTCGGTCTACCACCAGCCGCAAACCGTGCTGGCGGCGGAGTTGTTCTCCGAGCCGCCGATCAACCTGATGCCCGGGCGCATTGCCGGCAACGAAGTCAGCTTCGCCAACTTCGTGCACTTCCCGTTGAACGTCGACCTGCGCCCGGTGGGTGAGGGCGAGTTCCGCTTTGGCGTGCGCCCCAGCCATATCTCGCTGGTGCCGAGCAACGATGACGACTTGGAACTGGCGGTCACCGTCGAAGTGGCGGAGATCAGCGGCTCGGAAACCTTCCTCCACGTGCGCAACGAGCATTTCCTGCTGGTGCTGCACCTGCCGGGGGTTCACGAATACGACGTCGATGCGCCGATCCGCATTTACATCCCGACGCACAAACTGTTCGTGTTCGATGCGCAGGGCCGTCTGGTGCAGGCACCGGGCCGGCGTGTCGCGAGGGTTGCCTGATGGCCGAAATCCGTTTGCAGCACCTCGCCCACAGCTACAGCAAAACCCCGAGCGGGCCAGAGGACTACGCGATCCGCGAGATGGATCACATCTGGGCGCAGGGCGGCGCCTATGCCTTGCTCGGCCCTTCGGGTTGCGGCAAATCGACCTTGCTCAACATCATTTCCGGCCTGCTCAGCCCCTCGCAAGGGCATGTGTTGTTCGACGGCAAAGCGGTCAACGACTTGACCCCGGAGAAGCGCAACATCGCTCAGGTGTTCCAGTTCCCGGTGGTCTACGACACCATGACCGTGTTCGACAACCTGGCTTTCCCCCTGCGCAATCAGGGCATGGCCGAGGCGAAAGTGCACAGTAAGGTGCAGGAAATCGCTGAAGTCCTCGACCTGCAAAACCTGCTGGGCAAGAAGGCGCGTAACCTCACCGCCGACGAAAAACAGAAAGTCTCCATGGGCCGTGGCCTGGTGCGCGACGACGTCTCGGCGATCCTCTTCGACGAGCCGCTGACGGTGATCGACCCGCACCTGAAGTGGAAGCTGCGACGCAAGCTCAAGCAGATCCACGAGCAGTTCAACATCACCATGGTCTATGTGACCCACGATCAGCTCGAAGCCTCGACCTTCGCCGACAAGATCGCGGTGATGTACGGCGGGCAGATCGTGCAGTTCGGCACGCCCCGGGAATTGTTCGAGCGGCCGAGCCACACCTTCGTCGGCTACTTCATCGGCAGCCCGGGGATGAACCTGATCGAGGTGCAGCCGCAACCGGGCGGGGTCGGTTTCGCCTCGACGCACCTGCCGTTGTCCGACGCCTTGCAACGGCATATCGAACACGGTCAGTGGAAAAATCTGAAGGTCGGCATCCGCCCCGAGTTCATCCATGTCTGGGACGAGCCGTTTGACGAGGCGATGCAGGCGCGGGTGGTTCACGTCGAAGACCTCGGCACCTACAAGATCCTCACCCTCGACCTCGATGGCGCGCCGTTGAAGGTGCGTCTGGCCGAAGACAAACCGGTGCCCCAGGGCACGGCGTACATCAGTTTTCCGGCGCAGTGGCTGATGGTCTACGCCGACGAATTCCTCCTGGACGACACCGACCCTACTGAGGTGCAGCCATGAACAAGGTGCAGAACAACAAGGCCTGGTGGCTGGTGTTGCCGGTGTTTCTGCTGGTGGCGTTCAGTGCGGTGATCCCGATGATGACCGTGGTCAACTACTCGGTGCAGGACATCTTCGACCAGTCCAGCCGCTACTTCGTCGGTGCCGACTGGTATCGCCAGGTGCTGCTCGATCCACGTCTGCATGACTCATTGCTGCGTCAGTTCATCTACTCGGCATGCGTGCTGCTGATCGAAATCCCGCTGGGCATCGCCATCGCCCTGACCATGCCGACCAAGGGGCGCTGGTCGTCGGTGATGCTGATCATTCTGGCGATTCCACTGCTGATTCCGTGGAACGTGGTCGGCACCATCTGGCAGATCTTCGGCCGCGCCGACATTGGCTTGCTCGGGTCGAGCCTGAACGCGCTGGGCATCAGCTACAACTACGCGGCCAACACCATGGACGCCTGGGTCACGGTGCTGGTGATGGACGTCTGGCACTGGACGTCGCTGGTGGCGCTGTTGTGTTTCTCCGGGTTGCGCGCAATTCCCGACGTGTATTACCAGGCGGCGCGGATCGACCGGGCTTCGGCGTGGGCAGTGTTCCGCCACATCCAGTTACCCAAGCTGAAAAGCGTACTGCTGATCGCGGTGATGCTGCGCTTCATGGACAGTTTCATGATTTACACCGAGCCGTTTGTGCTCACCGGCGGCGGGCCGGGCAATGCCACCACCTTCTTGAGTCAGACGTTGACCCAGATGGCCGTAGGCCAATTCGATCTGGGGCCGGCGGCGGCGTTTTCGCTGGTGTACTTCCTGATCATCCTGCTGGTCTCGTGGCTGTTCTACACCGCCATGACCCATTCCGACGCCAACCGCTGAGGGCCCGGCCATGAGCAAGACAAAGCTTTTTCCGCTGCTGATCTACATCCTGTTCGTGCTGGTGCCGATCTACTGGCTGCTGAACATGTCGTTCAAGAGCAACACCGAAATCCTCGGTGGCCTGACACTTTTCCCACAGAACTTCACGCTGGCGAACTACAAGGTGATCTTCACCGATCCGAGCTGGTACAGCGGTTACATCAACTCGGCGTACTACGTGACACTCAACACCGTCATCTCCCTGAGTGTGGCGTTGCCGGCGGCGTACGCGTTTTCGCGCTATCGCTTTCTGGGCGACAAGCACCTGTTTTTCTGGCTGCTGACCAACCGCATGGCGCCGCCGGCGGTATTCCTTTTGCCGTTCTTCCAGCTGTATTCGTCGATTGGCCTGTTCGATACGCACATCGCCGTGGCGCTGGCGCACTGCCTGTTCAACGTGCCATTGGCGGTGTGGATTCTCGAAGGCTTCATGTCCGGTGTGCCCAAGGAAATCGACGAAACCGCCTACATCGACGGCTACAGCTTTCCCAAATTCTTCGTGAAGATTTTCATCCCGCTGATCGGCTCCGGCATCGGCGTCACCGCGTTTTTCTGCTTCATGTTTTCCTGGGTCGAACTGCTGCTGGCGCGCACGCTGACCTCGGTGAACGCCAAGCCGATAGCTGCGGTAATGACCCGCACCGTGTCGGCCTCGGGCATCGACTGGGGCGTGCTGGCGGCGGCGGGGGTGTTGACCATCCTGCCGGGCATGCTGGTGATCTGGTTCGTGCGCAATCATGTGGCCAAGGGCTTTGCTCTGGGTCGTGTATGAGGAACGAATGATGGAATGGATGAGCTGGACGGCCCCTACGGCGGGTTTCTTCATCGCCATTGGCTTGCTGCTGGTCGGCATGACCACTTGGGAGTTGCGTTCGCCGAGCATTCTGCGGCGAGGTTTTCTGCCGATTGCCACCACCCGTGGCGATCGCTTGTTCATCGGTCTTCTCGGCAGCGCCTACCTGCATCTGCTGGTCATTGGCGTCACCGACTGGAGCATCTGGGCGGCGTCCGCGCTGTCTTTGGTGTGGCTGTTGCTTGTGATGCGTTGGGGCTAGTCGACTCTCGGCAATCGTGCTCCGAAAATCAAACAGGAGGTCTCTATGTTCGACAAAAACAATAAGCTGCGACATAGCATTTCATTGGCGGCCGTGCTGGCACTCAGCGGTTTGAGCGCATCGGCCTGGGCCGATGCCTATGAGGACGCTGCGAAAAAATGGATCGGCAGCGAATTCAAGCCATCGACCCTGACGCCCGAACAGCAACTCGATGAATTGAAGTGGTTTATCAAGGCCGCCGAGCCGTTTCGCGGGATGGACATCAAAGTGGTCTCGGAGACCCTGACCACCCACGAATACGAGTCCAAAGTGCTGGCCAAGGCCTTCACCGAAATCACCGGGATCAAGTTGACCCACGACCTGCTGCAGGAAGGCGACGTGGTGGAAAAACTGCAGACGGTGATGCAGTCGGACAAGAGCATCTACGACGGCTGGGTCAACGACTCGGACCTGATCGGTACGCACTTTCGCTACGGCAAGACCGAGGCGATCACCGACCTGATGGCCAACGAAGGCAAGAACTTCACCTCGCCGACGCTCGACATCAAGGACTTCATCGGCATCTCGTTCACCACGGCGCCGGACGGCAAGATCTACCAACTGCCCGACCAGCAGTTCGCCAACCTGTACTGGTTCCGCGCCGACTGGTTCGAACGGGCCGATCTGAAAGCCAAGTTCAAGGAAAAGTACGGCTACGAATTGGGCGTGCCGGTGAACTGGTCAGCCTATGAAGACATCGCCAAATTCTTCAGCGAAGACGTCAAGGAAATCGACGGCAAACGCGTCTATGGGCACATGGACTACGGCAAGAAAGACCCGTCGCTGGGCTGGCGTTTCACCGATGCCTGGTTCTCCATGGCCGGTGGCGGCGACAAGGGTATTCCCAATGGTTTACCGGTGGACGAGTGGGGAATTCGCGTCGAGGATTGCCACCCGGTTGGTTCCAGCGTGACCCGCGGCGGCGACACCAATGGCCCGGCGGCAGTCTTCGCCACGCAGAAATACGTCGACTGGCTCAAGGCCTACGCGCCACCGGAAGCGGCGGGCATGACCTTCTCCGAGTCCGGCCCGGTGCCGTCGCAGGGCAACATCGCCCAGCAGATCTTCTGGTACACCGCGTTCACCGCCGACATGACCAAGCAGGGCCTGCCGGTGATGAATGCCGATGGCACACCGAAGTGGCGCATGGCGCCGTCGCCGCGCGGGCCGTATTGGGAGGAGGGCATGAAGCTTGGTTATCAGGACGTGGGTTCGTGGACGTTCATGAAATCCACGCCCGAGAAACAGAAACTCGCGGCGTGGCTGTACGCGCAGTTCGTCACCTCGAAAACCGTGTCACTGAAGAAAACCATCGTCGGCCTGACGCCGATCCGCGAGTCGGACATCAACTCGCAGGCGATGACCGATCTGGCACCGAAACTTGGTGGGCTGGTCGAGTTCTACCGCAGCCCGGCCCGCGTGCAATGGACCCCGACCGGGACCAACGTGCCGGACTATCCGCGTCTGGCGCAACTGTGGTGGAGCCACATCGCCGAAGCGGCCAGCGGCGAGAAGACTCCGCAGCAGGCGTTGGACGGTCTGGCCAAGGATCAGGACGCGATCATGTCGCGTCTCGAACGCTCCAAGGCGCAAGCAGTGTGCGCCCCGAAAATGAACCCGGAACGCGACGCGCAATATTGGTTCGACCAGCCGGGCGCACCGAAACCGAAACTGGCCAACGAGAAGCCGCAGGGCGAGACCGTGAGCTACAACGAACTGCTGAAATCGTGGGCGGATGCGCGTAAGTGATGGTTGATGTGTGAAAAGCAAACGGCACCGTGAGGTGCCGTTTTTTTTGTTGCCTGATCTACCGCTTTCGCGAGCAGGCTCGCTCCCACACTGGATCTGTATCGTTCATAAATGCCGATCACAATCGAGATTACTGTGGGAGCGAGCTTGCTCGCGAATACGGTCTGCCATTCAGCATGGATAGTGACTGACACGCCGCCATCGCTTGCAGGCAAGCAATCCCACAGATTGCAGTGGTGTTCACAAAACTCAAAAATACCCTGCCCACTGCAGCAGCTACTAAAGGGCATCGGTCAATGCCAGCTTCATGCTTGAGTTTCTTCAAAGGTATCAAGCATGGCGTCAGGCAATGGCGAATCGAAATCTTCAGGCAGCACCAACTTGCCTTTCATAGCGCCAATTCGTGGTGTGCCGGTTTTTCCTGTGTGAGCGAGAAGGCGCTGCGCCCGACCTTGGACTGCCAGAGTGTCGATTTCTGCAACCAACTCACAAAACATGTCTCTGCTCATAGTGCCCCCCATCGTTCTTCTACATGCAAAGACCTTCACCATAAAACTACCCACTCAAGGCTGGCTGTAGGACGAGGCGGATGTTAGGGCGGGAGCTTTCGGAGTTTGTGCGGAGACGAGAGCGTATCGGTAAAAAATCGTACAAAACTTCCGATTCCCATTCTGACATTCAACATGGATATCGCCTGATCCGACGCTTTCGCGAGCAAGCTCACTCCCACAGGTTTTGGCGGCGTCCACACATTTTGTGAATGACTACTGTCCCTGTGGGAGCGAGCCTGCTCGCGAAGGCTCAGTATCAGGCAGTGCAGATGTTGCAGGACCCACCGCCATCGTGGGCAGGCGAAGGCCTACAGGTTTCAGTGGTGTTCACAAAACCTGAGTACCCCGCAAATCACTGTGGGAGCTTGCCTGCAAGCGATGGGGCCATGGGTGTCGCCGCAGGAAAACCGAGGCGGAATACGGTCATGACGCCGGGCAAGCTCTTCACCTCGGCTACTCCCTGATGCAAGCTCATGATCGAACGCACGATTGCCAGTCCCAGCCCGGTGCTGCCCTGCGAGCGCGAGCGGGCGCTGTCGACGCGGTAGAAGCGGTCGAACAGATGCGGCAGGTGTTGCGCCTCGATGCCGGCGCCGGGATTGCTGACCAGCAGTGAAGCCTGCGTCGCGCCTTGCTCGATCAGCAAGGTGATGGTTTTGCCGTTCGGGCAATGGCGCAGCGCGTTGGACAGCAGATTGGAAATCGCCCGCTGGATCATCAATCGATCGCCCAGCACCGATGCGCAACCAACAACATTCAAATGAATCTGCTTGTCCTGCGCCGACAGCGAAAACATCTCCGCGACCTTCGCCGCTTCATCCTCCAGCGCCACCGATTCAAACGGCGCCAGCGCCGACGGATGACTGACCTGCGCGAGAAACAGCATGTCGGAAACGATCCGCGCCACGCGCTCCAGCTCCTCGGTGCAGGACACCAACACGTCCTGGTATTCCTCGGTCGTGCGCTCACGAGACAGCGTCACTTGGGCCTTGCCCATCAAGTTGTTGATCGGCGTGCGCAGCTCATGCGCCAGGTCATCGGAGAACTGCGACAACTGCTGCACCCCGGCATCCAGCCGATGCAGCATGAAGTTGATGCCCTGCGCCAGTTCGCTCAGCTCCTGCGGCATGTTCACCACCGACAGCCGATGATCCAGATCCTGAGTCGAGACCATCGCCGCCACTTTGCGAAACTCGCGCAGCGGCGCCAATCCGCGCTGCACCGCGCCCCACGCCGTCAGGCCGATGAACACCAGCAACAGCGGCAAGGCAATCAGCGTCGAGCGCAGGTAGGCGCTGAGTAGCGCCTGATCATGCGCGTTGTCCATCGACAGCAGCACCGGCACGCGGCTGCCATCCTTGAGGCGAATCAGCTTTGACGCGGTAAGGAATTTCGCACCCTCGCCATCGCTGCTGTCGCTGTAGGTCAATTGCTCGGTGGCGGCTCGCACCGCGCGTAACTCGGCGCGCGGATCCTTCAGTCCTGAGCCGGATTTCAGCAGCGGCGAACGCAGGTTCGAACGGTCATAAATCGTCAGCGTCAGGTTGTCATGGCCCATGACCTGATCGAGCAGAATGTGCGGCTTGCCACTGACTTCATTGGCGTCGACGTACAGCGACAGGCTGTGTTCAACCTGCGCCATCTTCTTGTCCAGGCTGTCGCGGGACAGCGCATTCAGCTCATGGGTCAGGGCGAAATAGGCGAGGATCGCCAGAAACACCACCAACAGCGCGCCGAGAATACTCACGGTCAGACCGAGGCGCATCGACAGGCTGGCCGGCTTCATTCCCGCGCCTCCAGCACGTAGCCGACACCGCGCAGGGTGTGGATCAGCTTGTTGTCGAACGGGTCATCGATCTTCGCCCGCAAGCGCCGGATCGACACTTCGACCACGTTGGTGTCGCAGTCGAAATTCATGTCCCACACCAGCGAGATGATTTGCGTACGGGTCAGCACCTCGCCGGACTGGCGCATCAGCAAGTGCAGCAGGGCGAATTCCTTGGTGGTCAGGTCGATGCGCTGCTCGCCACGAAACGCCCGATGCCGGCCCGGATCAAGCTCCAGATCAGCGACTTTCAACACTTGCGGCACCGGGATATTTTCACTGCGGCGCATCAGGGTGCGTACCCGCGCGAGCAATTCGGGAAACTCGAACGGCTTGACCAGATAGTCGTCGGCGCCCAGATCCAGACCACGAATTTTGTCCGCCAGCCGCCCGCGCGCGGTGAGCATCATCACCCGCGTCGAGTGGGTACGACGCAGTTGTTCCAGCACGCCCCAGCCGTCCAGTTCCGGCAAGTTCACGTCGAGAATGATCAGGTCATACGCCTGCTGTTGCGCCAGATGCAATCCATCGGCACCGGTGGCGGCGTGGTCAACGATATAACCACTTTCGGTCAAACCCTGATGCAAGTATTCGGCAGCTTTAAGCTCGTCCTCGACGACAAGGATTCGCATGATCTTTCACCACTTTTATTTAAGGGATATTTAATTAAGGTGGCCGGGAAAATTATGGTTTTTGTAAGTTCTTCCGGACGCTGTTCGATAACTGAATGACGAACACGGTAAAGGCTGTAGTGGCTACAGGGTCAATCTCGGAGGCCTTTAAAACGGCTATCCGCGACAGCCTGTCGCAGTCTGAATGCGCCAATAGACATGTATTGCATTCAGGCAAGTGCTGTTCGGCAGATAACTACCGAGTATTTGTTTCCATGTATTACGGCAAAGCCGTTTGCACTTCGCATCCTAGAACAAAACAACTTTGCCAAACCGTGGATAACGGATTTGTAATGTTTCAGTCACCTTGTCGATAAGTTCAAAACCCTAACGTGGCGGCATCGAAAAATCCCGTATTAAAGGAAGTCCTCCATTGCCCGGTTTAATCGAACTGACGGCGCGATCACGCCTGAACAAAACCGCCAGCGGCCTCTTGTTGTTGGCGTGTAGCAGCCTGACCAGCGCATCGACCCTGACGCTGGATCAGGCGCTGCAAAGTGCCTTCGCCGGCAACCCCGATCTCGCCGCCGCGCAGTGGGAAATCGGCATAGCCGAGGGCGACCGCCAACAGGCTGGGCTGATCCCCAATCCCGAGGTGTCGTGGGAAGCCGAAGACACCCGACGCGACTCGCGCACCACCACGGTGATGCTCAGCCAGCCGATTGAACTGGGCGGCAAACGCGGTGCGCGCATCGATGTCGCCAGCCGTGCGCAGGACGCCGCCGGTATCGAACTGGAGCGCAAGCGCAATGCCTTGCGCGCCGATGTGATCCAGGCGTTCAACAGCGCGCAAACCGCGCAGCAACGCTTGCAGCTGTCGCGCCAGTCACTGCAACTGGCCGAGCACGGTTTGCGCGTTGCTCAGGGGCGCATCGAGGCCGGCAAATCGTCGCCGGTCGAAGGCACGCGGGCGCAAGTGCAGCTCTCGGAGGTGCGCCTGGAGGTGAGCCGCGCCGAGCGCGATCAGGCCAACGCCTATCAGCAACTGGCGCAAGTCATGGGCGCACCGTTGCCGACTTCGACCAATGTGCAAGCCGCGACGCAAAATTTCGCCACGCTGCCGCCGCCCAGTCGTTTGCTCGAGCGTCTGAACCAGACCGCCGAGCTGCGTCTGGCGAAACTGCAGATCGATCAACGCGAAGCATCGTTGGGCCTGGAAAAGTCGCAGCGCATTCCCGACCTGACCGTGAGCATTGGCAGCCAGTACAGCGAAACCGAGCGTGAGCGAGTCAACGTGGTCGGGCTGTCGATGCCGATTCCGCTGTTCAACCGCAATCAGGGCAACGTGCTCGCCGCCGCACGGCGCACCGATCAGGCGCGGGATCTGCGCAACGCCACCGAGCTGCGTTTGCGCACCGAAGTCCAGACCAGCCTTGAGCAATGGCAGACCGCCAATGGCGAAGTCAACACGTTCAACCAGAGCATCCTGCCCGCCGCACAAAGTGCAGTGGACAGCGCCACTCGTGGTTTCGAAATGGGCAAATTCGGCTTCCTCGATGTGCTCGACGCCCAGCGCACCCTGATTGCCGCGCGCAGCCAATACATCCAGGCCGTCAGCGAGGCGACCGACGCCCGCGTGCGCCTCGAACGGATCTTCGGCGACCTCAGCGTCAGCCCTTGAATTTCATTTTCAGACAACTGCGCGAAGCACGTCGCAGAGGAGTTTCCATGGATAAAAAACTGCTGGTGGTCGCGGTCGCGACCTTGGCGCTGGGCATTGGCATCGGCTCGATGTGGCCGGCCAATTCGAGTATCGACGCGCATGCCGATGAAGCGGCGGAGCACGCCGATCACGCCGAGGAGGGCGCGGCCGCCGAAGGCGAACATGCCGAAGAAGGCCACATCGAATTGAGCGCCGAGCAGATCGCGGCGGCAGGCATTCAACTGGCCGAGGCGCGGGCGCAGAGCATCAGTCTCGGCCTGTCGTTCCCCGGCGAAGTGCGCTTCGACGAGGACCGCACGGCGCACGTCGTGCCGCGCGTGCCGGGGGTGGTCGAGTCGGTGGCGGTCAACCTCGGGCAACCGGTGAAGAAGGGCCAGTTGCTGGCGGTGATCGCCAGTCAGCAGATCTCCGATCAGCGCAGCGAGCAGGCCGCCGCGCAACGTCGCTTGGCGTTGGCGCGCACCACCTACGAACGCGAGAAAAAGCTCTGGCAGGACAAGATCTCCGCCGAACAGGATTTCCTCCAGGCGAAGCAAGCGTTGGAAGAGGCGGAAATCGCCATGAACAACGCCCGGCAGAAAATCAGCGTACTCAGCGGCAGCGTGGTCGCCACCGGCGGCAATCGCTACGAACTGCGCGCACCGTTCGATGGCGTGGTGGTGGAAAAACACCTGACGCCGGGCGAGGTGGTCGATGAAACCACGGCCGCTTTCACCCTTTCGGACTTGTCCCGCGTGTGGGTCACGTTCGGCGTTTCGCCCAAGGATCTGACCCAGGTGCAGGTGGGCAAAACCGTCACCGTCAGTGCGCCGGAATTGCAAGCTGAAGTCACTGGCAGCGTGGCGTACGTCGGCAGCCTGCTCGGCGAACAAACGCGCACCGCGACCGTGCGCGTGACGCTGGAAAACCCGCAGGGTTCATGGCGCCCGGGGCTGTTCGTCACCGCACGGGTCGCCACCGACAGCCGCCAGGCCAAAGTCGCGGTGCCGGAAACCGCGATCCAGACCGTCGAGGACAAACCCACGGTGTTCGTCCGTACCGACGACGGCTTCAAGGCGCAGACGGTGGAACTGGGCAGCCGCGCCGCCGGCCACGTGGAAATCACCCAAGGGCTGGAACCGGGCGTGCAAGTCGCCAGCGCCGGCAGCTTCGTCCTCAAGTCGGAGCTGGGCAAAGCCTCAGCCGAGCACAGTCATTAATTCTGGAAGGTTCCCATGTTCGAACGCCTGATCCAGTTTGCCATCGAGCAGCGCATCATCGTATTGCTCGCCGTTCTGCTCATGGCCGGCCTCGGCATCGCCAGTTATCAAAAACTGCCGATCGACGCCGTGCCCGACATCACCAACGTCCAGGTGCAGATCAACACCGGCGCCGCCGGGTTCTCGCCGCTGGAAACCGAGCAGCGCATTACTTTCCCGATTGAAACCGCGATGGCCGGGTTGCCGGCGCTGGAGCAGACCCGTTCGCTGTCGCGTTCCGGGCTGTCGCAAGTGACGGTGATCTTCAAGGACGGCACTGACCTGTTCTTCGCTCGCCAACTGGTCAACGAGCGTTTGCAGATCGCCAAGGAGCAATTGCCCGAAGGCGCTGAAGCGGTGATGGGGCCGATCTCCACCGGCCTCGGTGAGATCTTTCTGTGGACGGTCGAGGCGAAGGAGGGGGCGTTGAAGGACGACGGCACTGCCTACACGCCGACCGATCTGCGAGTGATTCAGGACTGGATCATCAAGCCGCAATTGCGCAACGTGCCGGGTGTCGCCGAGATCAACACCATCGGCGGGTTTGCCAAGGAATACCAGATCGCGCCGGACCCGAAACGCCTCGCCGCGTACAAGCTCACCCTCACCGATCTGATCACCGCGCTGGAGCGCAACAACGCCAACGTCGGCGCCGGGTACATCGAGCGCAGCGGCGAGCAATTGCTGATCCGCGCACCGGGGCAGGTGGCGAGTACCGAAGACATCGCCAACATCGTCATGGCCAACGTCGACGGCACGCCGATCCGGGTGAAGAACGTCGCCAGCGTGGAAATCGGCCGTGAGTTGCGCAGCGGTGCGGCCACCGAAAATGGTCGTGAAGTGGTGCTCGGCACCGTGTTCATGTTGATCGGCGAGAACAGCCGCACCGTCTCGCAAGCGGTGGCCAGCAAGCTTGAACAGATCAACAAATCCTTGCCCAAAGGCGTGATCGCCGTGCCGGTCTATGACCGCACGCACCTGGTCGACAAAGCCATCGCCACGGTGAAAAAGAACCTGATCGAAGGCGCGATTCTGGTGATCGCGATTCTGTTCCTGTTCCTCGGCAACATCCGCGCCGCGTTGATCACCGCGATGGTGATTCCGCTGTCGATGCTGTTCACCTTCACCGGGATGTTCAGCAACAAGGTCAGTGCCAACCTGATGAGCCTCGGTGCGCTGGACTTCGGGATCATCGTCGACGGTGCGGTGGTGATCGTCGAAAACACCCTGCGTCGCCTGGCCCACGCGCAGCAGCATCACGGCCGCTTGCTGACCCGTGCCGAGCGTTTCAAGGAAGTCTTTGCGGCAGCGAAAGAGGCGCGGCGACCGCTGATTTTCGGCCAGTTGATCATCATGGTGGTGTACCTGCCGATCTTCGCGTTGAGCGGCGTCGAAGGGAAAATGTTCCACCCGATGGCGTTCACCGTGGTCATCGCGCTGCTCGGTGCGATGCTGCTGTCGGTGACCTTTGTGCCGGCAGCGATTGCGCTGTTCGTCACCGGCAAGGTCAAGGAAGAGGAGGGTGCGGTGATGCGCGGCGCCCGTCGGGTGTATGCGCCGGCGTTGGCCTGGGTTATGGCCCATCGCACGGTTGCGGTGGGCGTGGCGTTGGCGGTGATCGTGCTCAGCGGCGTGCTCACCAGCCGCATGGGCAGCGAGTTTGTGCCGAGCCTCAGTGAGGGGGATTTTGCCCTGCAAGCGCTGCGCGTGCCGGGCACCAGCCTGACGCAATCGGTGGACATGCAGCAGCGGCTGGAGACGCTGATTCTGGCCAAAGTGCCGGAGGTTGAACGGGTGTTCGCCCGCACCGGTACGGCGGAAATCGCTTCCGACCCGATGCCGCCGAACATCTCCGACAGCTACGTGATGCTCAAGCCGAAGGACCAATGGCCAGACCCGAAAAAGTCCCGCGAAACCCTGATGGCCGAGTTGCAACAAGCCGCCGCGACGTTGCCGGGCAGCAACTATGAGCTGTCGCAGCCGATCCAGTTGCGCTTCAACGAACTGATCTCCGGCGTGCGCAGCGATGTCGCGGTCAAGGTGTTCGGCGATGACATGGACGTGCTCAACGCTGCGGCGGCGAAGATCGCGGCGGCGATGCAGAAGGTCAACGGCGCCTCTGAAGTGAAGGTCGAGCAGACCACCGGGCTGCCGGTGCTGACCATCAATATCGATCGCGACAAGGCGGCGCGTTATGGCCTCAACGTTGGCGATGTGCAGGACACCATCGCCGTCGCAGTGGGGGGACGGCAGGCTGGCACTTTGTACGAGGGTGATCGGCGCTTCGACATGGTGGTGCGCTTGTCCGACGCGATGCGCAAGGACATCGACGGCTTGTCGGCGCTGCTGATTCCAGTGCCGGCGCTGAGTGGTGCGGCGAACCAGATCGGTTTTATCGCCCTGAAGGACGTCGCCAGCCTCGATCTGGTGCTCGGGCCAAACCAGGTCAGCCGCGAGAACGGCAAGCGTCTGGTGATCGTCAGCGCCAACGTGCGCGGGCGCGATATCGGCTCGTTCGTCAGTGAGGCCGGTGCGGTGATCGAGCGCGAGGTGCAGGTGCCGGCCGGTTACTGGACCAGTTGGGGCGGGCAGTTCGAGCAACTGCAATCGGCGGCCAAGCGCTTGCAGATTGTGGTGCCGGTGGCGTTGCTGCTGGTGTTCGGGTTGCTGTTCATGATGTTCAACAATCTGAAGGACGGCTTGCTGGTGTTTACCGGGATTCCGTTTGCCTTGACCGGCGGGGTGATGGCGCTGTGGCTGCGGGATATTCCGTTGTCGATTTCCGCTGGCGTGGGGTTTATCGCGTTGTCCGGGGTGGCGGTGCTCAACGGTTTGGTGATGATCGCGTTCATTCGCAATTTGCGCGAGGAAGGGCGCTCACTGACGGAGGCAATCAACGTCGGCGCGCTGACGCGCTTGCGGCCAGTGTTGATGACCGCGCTGGTGGCGTCGCTGGGGTTTATTCCGATGGCGCTGGCGACCGGCACCGGCGCCGAGGTGCAGCGGCCACTGGCAACCGTGGTGATCGGCGGGATTCTGTCCTCGACGATCCTCACGTTGCTGATCTTGCCCGCGCTGTACCAGATCGCCCATCGCCGGGATGAGGACACCGTACCGTCTGAGTAGGTGATCTCCTGTGGGAGCGGGCTTGCTCGCGAAGAGGCCGTGTCAGTCGACATCAATGTTGGATGACACACCGCTTTCGCGAGCAAGCCCGCTCCCACATGGGTTCCGTGCACTGATCCGGCAGATAACGGATATGTAATTCCCCCGCCACCGTCACGAAAGGTTCACCTTGTTACCTTGATCCCGTCAGTTACTTAAACGAGGAATCAACCATGAAATTCGCCCAACTGAGTGCCTTCGCAACCGCCCTGATGCTGTCGTCGCTGGCCATGGCCGAAGGCGGTGGTGACCGCACCTTCGACCGGATGATGACCGCCAACGACCGTGCCGTGGAGCTGTTCGTGGCCAAGGAAAAAGCCGCTGCCAACCCGGTGGTGGTCAATGAAAAGAACGACCAGAAAACTCAGGATCTTTAACGCGGCCTGAACCTGCGCAAGCCCGTCATCGCGCATCGATGCCGGGCTTTTTTTCGGGCCTGGAAGGGAAGGAAATGGAGATGAAAATGCTTAAGTCGATCGTGTGCGCCAGCGTCATGGCGATGTCCGTGAATGCACTGGCCGAGGGCGGCGGTGATCGCACCTTCGAGCGCGCTTTCAGCGCCAACGCCAAAGCCATGGAGCAATACGCGGCTGAACGCGGCAAAGCGGCGCCGGTGGTCAAGGAATACGAATACGGCATGCAGCTCGACGTGGTGAAAATCGTCAGCGTGGTGAAGCCGCAACCTGCCTGCTCGGTGGTCCCTACCGCTATGACCTACGAAGACTCGCAAGGGCAACTCAACACCCTCAGATACAGCGTGGCCGGCGTGTGCCGCAACAGTGGTGGCTAACCAACACATGATTCCCGGAGCTGCATTTAAAAGTTGTGTGGGAAAAGCAGAACCTTCCCACAATGTTTTCAGGTTGCCCTTCGGACGTCAGCTCTCTAGCCTGTGTGTTCAAGGAGGGTTACCTGGTCGGCAAGGGCTCGACGTCGACAGTGGCCGGGAGCGGAGACGCTTCCTGGTTCAACTTGCGTCGGGCAATCTCGGCGCCGCGCAGACGCAGAGGGGTTTCGATAAAGCGGTAGTTGAGTTCGCTCAGCAGCACCAGCAGACCCACCGACGTCAATAACAGCTCAAGGGTGAAACGCCCATCCAGCGGCACGCCTTGGTTGGCGGCAACACGCGTCCAGATCTCTGTACTCAGGTGATTGGTGAAAACGTGGATCACGTAGAGCCCATACGACCGTGAGCCGAGCCACTGCATGAGACCGCGCATGAACGCCGGGCAGTAGATGTAGCCCTTCTGATAACTCGCCAGCCAGACAATCAATACCGCGACCATCGCGACGATGCCGACAGCAATGGGCATGGCAATCAGCTGGATGGCGACAGAACCCAGCATGTAGAGCAGGAACAGCGTGCAAAGCAGCGGTTTGATCGTTCCCTGACCCAGCCCGACCGGTTCTATCTGCCGATAGAGGCGGGTACGGGTGAACAGGCACAGGAGAATTCCCCAGAGCATTGCATCCAGACGGAAGTGCGTGAGGATGCTTGTGGGTTGGCCGTAGGGGTTTCGATCAATACCGAACTGCAACGCAATCAGTGCGAACAGGGCGATGATCCGCCAACGCGGGGCCGTGACAAACAGCAGAAAAAACGGAAACACGAAGTAAAACTGCTCTTCGAGCGCCAGGCTCCAGTATTGAGGGCTGGGGCCCAGCAGCGAGTTGTAATGCATCGCCAGATTGCCGCTGAAGGTCGCGACGGCGGTGAAACTGCGCAGATTGTCGTACCACGAACCAAAGGCGTTCGATTGGTTGAAAACAATGGAAAACAACAGCGGAATGAGTATCCAGAGCCATGCTGTGGGCAGCAGACGATAGGCGCGGCGCAGCCAGAAACAGGCAGTTGCCAGACCGAACTGACCTTGGGCGCGCTGTTGGTCGAAATGGTCCAGATAGGCCTTGCTGACCACGAAACCGGAAATGCAGAAGAACAGGTCGACACCGGTCCAGGGCATGAAAATCGAGAATATTCTCAGCAGCGTATCGGTATGGAACGGCAGCATCATGGTGACATGGCACAAGAAGGTCATGGCCACAGCAGCCCCTCGCAAGTACTCGATTTCCAGGTTCTTACGGCTACTCATCGGTCCCTCGTTATTCTTGTTGGTCAGCGCAGGCGAAGATGGCAGGTGGCTTGCGGTTCGGTCAAGAAAACGATGAGTTTGTTCAGCGCAAAAAAAGGCGCCCCGAAGGACGCCAAAAAATTCACCTCTGACCAAAGGAGCAAGGAGCTTCTAAAGGTGAATGGTATTGCTCGGGAAACTCAGAGAATCGCCAGCGGGTATTCGACGATCACCCGCACTTCATCCAGATCCGACTCGAACGCCGTGGCGCGGGTGGTGGCCTGGCGCAAACGCAGTGACAGGTCTTTCATCGAACCGCTCTGCACCACGTATTTGACTTCGACGTCGCGCTCCCAGCGCTTCTGGTCGGTCAGCGGATTGCCTTCGGCATCACGGCGCATGTACACGGCGTTGGCGTTGGAATAGTCGGCGTCGGTGCCGCGTGCGTAACGGGTCATGAACGACAGACCGGGTACGCCGTAAGGGCTCATGTCGAGGTCGTAGCGCACCATCCACGAACGCTCCTTCGGCGAGTTGAAGTCGCTGTACTGGATCGAGTTATCGAGGAAGATCGAGTCGGACTGGCGCAGGTAATCGAAATCATCGTTGCCGTTGTTGCGCTGGTGGGAGAGGGCGACGGAGTGCGCACCGAGTTTCACCCCGACGCGGCCGCTCCAGATGTTGTTGTCGAATTGGCCGAGCAGTTGCTTGCCTTCGTCGACCGCCTTGTAATAGTTCAGGCCGCCGAACAGCGACAGGTCGTCCGCCAGCGGATAGGTCCAGGCGGTGCCGGCGTAATACTGGTTCCAGGCATCCTTGAGGCGGCTGGAGTACAGGCTGAAACTGAGGTTCTTGTTCAGCACATAATCACCACCGCCATAAGCGATCCACGGCGAGTTGACCGGGCCTGCGTAGAACGTGGCGAAATTTTCGCGCATGTCGCTGGACACCGGTTGGCTCATCGCATGCAAACGACCGCCCTGAATCGACAGACCGTCGATACTGGTGTTGGTCGCCGTCACACCGCGAAAGCTTTCCGGCAGCAGTCGCGAATCACCTGCGGCCACCACCGGGTTGGCCGGGAACACATCACCGACCTTGACCACGGTATCGAACGCCCGCACTTTGGCAGCGCCACCGATCTTGGTGTATTCATCCCGCGCCTGGCCGTCACGGTTGACCGGCAGCACATCGAACGAACTGCGCCCGCCGTTGCGGCCGTCACCGGTGTCGAGTTTCAAGCCGAGCATGGCAAATGCATCGACACCGACCCCGACGGTGCCTTGGGTGAAACCGGATTCGAACTTGCTGATCACCGCATGCGCCCAGGCTTCGGAATAACCGTTGCCGGTGGGGCTGGACTGGCCGTCGCGATGATCACGATTGAAGTAGAAGTTGCGGTTGAGCACCGTCAGGCTGCTGCCTTCGACAAAGCCTTCGGGCTTGTCTTCTGCAAACACCATGGACGGCCCGGAGCCGACCACCACCGCTAAAGCGGCCATCGACATTTTTGTATTGTTAACCATCAAACACTCCTTGGGTTCGGCAGAACGGGAACGTGCGTCGGCGTGGTTTTATTGTTCGACGGGCAAAGGCCCGCCGGCATTGGTCGCCGGGTCACATCGTTGCAAGCTGCGGATAACGCCAAGGTGATGGGGGAATTACAATTTCGTCATGTGGTTATATGGATTGAGTGAACGCCACATAAACCTGTGGGAGCGAGCCTGCTCGCGAAAGCGCAGTGTCAGGCAATGAAGATGGGGAGGTGCCGACGCCTTCGTCGGAACGCCGCCCGGAGCAGGCTCGCTCCCACAGTGGGTTGAGTGAGTCTGATAGATCACATGAGAGCAGATGTGGCTTTTTATCGTTCGAAGGTATCCAGCAAACCGTGTGATAGAGAGGCATCAGTTTCGGCGGGAAGTAGGAGTTTGCCCTTCGTGTCTCCGATCCGTTTTACACGCGTCTTCTTCAAGGTAATTTTGCCTTGGCGTTCTTCGGCTATCGCATCAAGGCCATCCATCAACTCTGAAAAAATATCCCGCTTCATGGTTCGTAGATCTCCACTTGATAGGTGATCCTCAAATTTAACCGCAATTACCTTCTGCAGAATGTCAGGCATTGCTCACCGCTTTGCAGGCAAATTCCTAGAAAGGGGAGAGCGTTATAAGTCAAAAGATCGCAGCCTTCGGCAGCTCCTACAGACCGCATACCATCCCAATGTAGGAGCTGCCGAAGGCTGCGATCTTTTGACGTTAAATCCCACAAAAACAAAAACGGCACCCGAAGGTGCCGTTTCCGTTTCCAGCCAGCCGAATATCAGCCCGCCAGACCCGCCTGCTGAACCAGAGTCAGCAATGGCTGCGGGTACACACCCAGGAAGAACGCGACCAGGGCGATGGCCAGCAGCATTACGCCGCCAGCCTTCTGTTCCCAGTGCAGCTGGGCGTCGTGGCGGCGCAGGTTCGGTTCGATCAGGTACAGGGTGACCATCACGCGCAGGTAGTAGAACACGCCGATGGCGCTGCCCAGTACCAGCGAACCGACCAGCCACCATTGGTGCGACTCGACGCCGGTAGCGATGATGTAGAACTTGCCGATGAAGCCGGCAGTCAGCGGGATACCGGCCAGGGACAGCATCATCACGGTCAGAACGGCGGTCAGGTACGGACGGCGCCAGAACAGGCCGCGGTACTCGTACAGCGCGTCGGCGTCACGGCCGTTGTACGGCGAAGACATCAGAGTGATCACGCCGAATGCGCCGAGGCTGGTGATCACGTAGGTGACCAGGTACACGCCGATGGCTTCCACCGCCAGACCCTTGCTCGCCACCAGGGCAATCAGCAGATAGCCGAAGTGTGCAATGGACGAGTAACCGAGCAGACGCTTGAGGTTGCTCTGGGTCAGGGCCAGCAGGTTACCGAACAGGATCGAGGCGATGGCGATCACGCTCAGCACGTCGCTCAGCACGCCACTGCTCGCGGCAGGGGAGATCTGGAACAGACGCACCATCACCGCGAACACGGCAACCTTCGACGCCGTGGCGAGGAACGCAGCGACCGGCGCCGGAGCACCTTCGTAGACGTCCGGGGTCCACAGGTGGAACGGTACCAGCGACAGCTTGAACGCCAGACCGATCAGCATCATGCCCAGACCCAACTGCGCCAGCGAGCTCGGCAGGTTGGTGGTAGCCAGGGCCTGACCGATACCGTTGAAGCTCAGGGTGCCGGCGTCAGCGTAGAGCAGGGCCATACCGAACAACAGGAACGCGGAACCGGCGGCCGACAGCACCATGTACTTGATGCCGGCTTCCAGCGAACGCTTGTTGAAGAAGGCATAAGCCACCAGACCGTAGACCGGCACCGACAGCAGTTCCAGACCGATGAACAGCCCGGCCAAGTGCTGCGCGCTGACCAGAACCAGACCACCGGCGGCGGCCATCAGGATCAGCAGGTACAGTTCTTCACGGTTGCCCGGGTAACCCGAACCGCCATCGCCGAGGTAGGCGTGGGCGAGGGTTACACAGGCGAGGGTGGCGACCAGGATCAGCGCCATGTACAGGCAGGCGAAGGTGTCGACTTGCAGCAGTGGCGTCACGGCCAGAGGCGCGACTTTCAGGGCTGGCAGGATCGACAACAAGGCCAGGTTCAGACCGGCGACCGAGATCAGGAAGGTCTGCGAGTGGTTGCGGCGCCAGGCGATTGCCAGCATCACCACGATAATGGTGAGGCTGGTGATCAACAGTGGCGCAAGCGCAATAAAGTGTTGAATCGTGAATTCCATAGCGCTCTTACCGGGCCGAAGCGAGTTGAGTGAAGGCGGTGCCGAGCCACTGCTGCACGCCATGCATCGTGGCGGCGGAAGTGTCGAGGAACGGTTGCGGGTAGACGCCGAGGTAAATCAGCAGCACCGCAAGGCCCAGCACCATGATCAGTTCGCGACCGTCCATGCCGTGCAGGATCGAATCCGATTTCGACGGACCGAAGTAGGCACGGTGAATCATGATCAGCGAGTAGACCGAACCGAACACCAGACCGGAAGTGGCAATCGCGGTGATCCATGGCGCACTGGCGAACGTACCGATCAGGATCAGGAACTCGCCGACGAAGTTACCGGTACCCGGCAGACCCAGCGAAGCGGCGGCGAAGAACAGGCTGATCGCCGGCAGGTAAGCGATACGCGACCACAGACCGCCCATCTCACGCATGTCACGGGTGTGCAGACGCTCGTACAGCTGACCGCTGAGGATAAACAGTGCCGCGGCCGACAGACCGTGCGCCAGCATCTGGATCACTGCACCTTGCAGTGCCAGTTGGCTGCCGGAGTAGATGCCGATCAGTACGAAGCCCATGTGGGAAACGGACGAGAAGGCGATCAGACGCTTGATGTCGGTTTGCGCGAAAGCGAGGAACGCACCGTAGAAGATCCCGATCAGACCGAGGGTCATGGCGATCGGCGCGAACTCGGCCGAAGCGTTCGGGAACAGCGGCAGGGCGAAACGCAGCAGACCGTAGGCAGCGGTTTTCAGCAGGATACCGGCGAGGTCGACGGAACCGGCAGTCGGCGCCTGGGCGTGGGCATCAGGCAACCACGAGTGGAACGGCACCACGGGCAGCTTGACCGCGAAGGCGATGAAGAAGCCGAGCATCAGGATGTACTCGGTGGTCATCGACATCTTGGTCTTCAACAGGTCGGCGTAGTTGAAGGTAATCACGCCAGTGTTGTTGAAGTTGACCAGCACCAGACCGAGGATCGCCACCAGCATGATCAGGCCGGAAGCCTGAGTGAAGATGAAGAACTTGGTCGCTGCGTAGATCCGGGTTTTCTTGCCGTCCGAAGAACTGTGACCCCAGAGCGCGATGAGGAAGTACATCGGCACCAGCATCATTTCCCAGAAGAAGAAGAACATGAACAGGTCGAGGGCGAGGAACACGCCGACCACGCCGCCCAGGATCCACATCAGGTTCAGGTGGAAGAAGCCAACGTGACGTTGAATCTCTTTCCACGAGCAGAGTACCGAGAGGATACCCAGCAGGCCGGTCAGCAGGATCATCAACAGCGACAGGCCGTCGAGGGCCAGGTGCACGTTGATGCCGAAGCGCTGGATCCAGACGTGCTTGAACTCAAGCGCCCAGGTCGGATCGGCGCCAGGCGCCGGAGCAAATGAATAGTCACCGTGGGCCCACAGCCAGAGGCCGAGGGCGAGTTCCAGGGTCATGGTCAACAGCGCAATCCAGCGGGGGAGGGTAGCGCCGAAGCGCTCACCCATCCAGCACAGCAGGCCGCCGATGAAGGGGATCAGGATTAGCCAAGGCAGAATCATGACGGGCTCGTTTCCTTTCGCAAATTCGCAAGGTTCATATCAGACCGCTACCAGCACGATGGCGCCGATTACCAGCACGGCACCAGCAGCCATCGAGGCGGCATACCAACGCAGTTGACCGGTCTCGGTGCGGCTCAGGGCGGTGTGACCGCCTTTGGCCATACGCGGGATCAGACCGATGGTCTGGTCGAGCGGGTCTCTGCGCAGTACATGGCTGATCGCAAGGTACGGCTTGACGAACAGTTTGTCGTAGATCCAGTCGAAGCCCCAGGCAGCGAACCACCAGGCCGAAAGGAAACGGCCGATGCCGCTGTTGGCGATCGCCGTCACGAAGCGACGCTTGCCGAGGAACAGCAGGGCCGCCAGCAGGATACCGGCCAGGGCGATGGCGCCCGAAGCGATTTCCAGACTGTGCTTGGCTTCGCCACCGGCATGGCCAACGCTTTCCGGCAGTACGCCGTGCAGCGGTGGAACGATCATCGCGCCGATGAAGGTCGACAGCACGATCAGTACCGACAGTGGCAGCCAGTGAGCGATGCCGTGACCGGCGTGGGCTTCAGTCTTGGCTTCACCGTGGAACGTGATGAAGATCAGGCGGAAGGTGTACAGCGAAGTCATGAACGCACCGACCAGACCTGCGTAGAGCAGACCGTGGTTGCCGCTGGCGAACGCTTCCCAGAGGATTTCGTCCTTGGAGTAGAAACCGGCGGTGACCAGTGGCAGGGCGGCCAGAGCGGCACCACCGACGATGAAGCTGGCGTAGGCCAGTGGCAGTTTTTTCCACAGACCGCCCATCTTGAAGATGTTCTGCTCGTGATGGCAGGCAACGATCACCGCACCGGACGCAAGGAACAGCAGGGCCTTGAAGAAAGCGTGGGTCATCAGGTGGAAAATCGCGCCATCCCAGGCACCAACGCCCAGCGCCAGGAACATGTAGCCGATCTGGCTCATGGTCGAGTAGGCGAGGATGCGTTTGATGTCGGTTTGTACCAGTGCGGCGAAACCTGCGAGAACCAGCGTCACACCACCGACGATGCCGACCAGGTGCAGGATTTCCGGCGCCAGGGTGAACAGACCGTGGGTACGGGCGATCAGGTAGACACCGGCGGTCACCATGGTTGCAGCGTGGATCAGTGCCGACACCGGGGTCGGACCGGCCATTGCGTCCGCAAGCCAGGTTTGCAGTGGCAGTTGCGCCGATTTACCGACCGCACCACCCAGCAGCATCAGGGTCGCCAGGGTGATCCAGAAGTCGCCGACCTGGAATTTCTGCGGTGCCAGCACCAGCAGTTCCTGGATGTTCAACGTGCCCACTTGCTGGAACAGGATGAACAGGCCGATGGCCATGAACACGTCGCCGATCCGGGTCACGATGAAGGCCTTGAGTGCGGCGTTACCGTTGTTGCGGTTGCTGTAGTAGAAACCGATCAACAGGTACGAGCACAGACCCACGCCTTCCCAGCCGAAGTACAGGAACAACAGGTTATCGCCGAGCACCAGGAACAGCATGCTGGCGATAAACAGGTTGGTGTACGAGAAGAAGCGCGAGTAACCCGCTTCGCCGCGCATGTACCAGGACGCGAACAGGTGGATCAGGAAACCCACGCCCACCACCACGCCGAGCATGGTGATCGACAGGCCGTCGACGTAGAGAGCGAAGTCAGGCTTGAAGCCTTCGACCGCCATCCACTTCCACAGCACCAGGGTGTAGTGACCGCCTTCGGGCGGTGCGACATTGAATTGCCAGATGACGTAGGCGGCGACAATCGCCGACAAGCCAATGGAACCCACGCCGATCAGCGCCGAGAGGTTTTCCGACCATCGTCCACGGGAGAACGACAGCAGCAGGAAACCGATCAGAGGGAATACAAAAGTCAGAAAGATTAGGTTCATCCGCGCATCTCACTGGCAGCGTCGATATCGAGCGTGTGGAAGCGGCGATACAGTTGCAGCAGGATCGCCAGGCCAATACTGGCCTCGGCGGCTGCCAGGCTGATCACCAGGATGAACATGATCTGTCCATCCGGTTGGCCCCAACGGGCGCCTGCAACGATGAAGGCCAGTGCAGAGGCGTTCATCATCACTTCCAGACTCATCAACACGAACAAAATGTTGCGGCGGACCATCAGGCCGACCAGACCAAGGCAGAACAGGATCCCGGCAACGGCCAATCCATGTTCGAGAGGGATAGCAGGCATGTCTTACTCCTTCGCCTCGTTACGGCCCAAATGGAACGCCGTGACGGCTGCGGCGAGCAGCAGCATCGAGGCGAGTTCGACCACCAGCAGATACGGACCGAACAGGCTGACGCCCACGGCTTTTGCATCGACGGTGGTGTGGCCGATGGCCTGGCCGCTCTGGTGAGCGAACAGCACATACAGCAGTTCGGCCAGCAGCAGGGCAGCGAGAATCACCGGCCCGGCCCAGATACCGGGCTTGAGCCAGGTGCGTTCCTGCTGAACCGAGGCCGGGCCCAGGTTCAGCATCATCACCACGAACACGAACAGCACCATGATGGCGCCGGCGTAGGCGATCACTTCCAGCACGCCGGCGAACGGTGCGCCGAGTGCGAAGAAGGTCATGGCCACGGCGATCAACGAGATGATCAGGTAGAGCAGGGCGTGCACAGGGTTGGTGTTGGTGACCACACGAAGCGTGGACACCACCGCGATACCCGATGCGAAATAGAAAGCGAATTCCATCGTTCTTCCTTAAGGCAGCAAGCTCTTCACGTTGATCGGTTCGGCTTCGTTCTGCGCAGAGCCTTTCGGCTTGCCAGCGATTGCCATACCTGCAACACGATAGAAGTTGTAATCAGGGTTTTTGCCGGGGCCGGAGATCAGCAGATCTTCTTTCTCGTACACCAGGTCCTGACGTTTGAACTCGGCCATCTCGAAATCCGGGGTCAACTGGATTGCGGTGGTCGGACAGGCTTCCTCGCAGAGACCGCAGAAAATGCAGCGCGAGAAGTTGATACGGAAGAAGTCCGGGTACCAGCGACCGTCTTCGGTTTCAGCTTTCTGCAGCGAGATGCAACCTACCGGGCAAGCCACGGCGCACAGGTTGCAGGCTACGCAACGCTCTTCGCCATCGGGGTCACGGGTCAGGACGATGCGACCACGGTAGCGTGGCGGCAGGTAGACCGGCTCTTCCGGGTATTGCAGGGTGTCGCGCTTGCGGAAGCCATGGCCGAAGACCATGACCAGGCTGCGCAACTGGGTACCGGTACCCTTAACGATGTCGCCAATATATTTGAACATGGGTCAAATCCTCACTGAACCGCAACCGCAGGTGTGTTCCACAACACAACCGCAGCGGTTATCAGCAAATTGATCAGGGTCAGTGGCAGGCAGAATTTCCAGCTGAAATCCATCACCTGGTCATAACGCGGACGCGGGATGGAAGCGCGCAGCAGGATGAACAGCATGATGAAGAACGCGGTCTTCAGTGCGAACCAGACGAAGGACAGTTGCGGCAGGATGCCGAACGGACCGTGCCAGCCACCGAAGAACAGGGTGACCAGCAGCGCCGAGATCAGGATGATGCCGATGTATTCACCGACGAAGAACATGCCCCATTTCATACCGGCGTATTCAATGTGGTAACCGTCGGCCAGTTCCTGTTCCGCTTCCGGCTGGTCGAACGGGTGACGGTGAGTCACGGCTACGCCAGCGATGAAGAAGGTACAGAAGCCGAAGAACTGCGGAATGATGAACCACAGGTTCTGCGCCTGGTACTCGACGATGTCGCGCATGTTGAACGAGCCGACCTGCACCACGATGCCCATCAGGGACAGGCCCATGAACACTTCGTAGGACACGGTCTGCGCCGAGGCACGCAAGCTGCCGAGCAGGGCGAACTTGTTGTTGCTCGACCAGCCGGCGAACAGCACCGCGTAGACCGACAGACCGGCCATGGCGAAGAAGAACAGCAGGCCGATGTTCAGATCCGCCACGCCCCAGGTCGGGGTGATCGGGATGATCGCGAACGCGATCAGCAGGGCGGACATGGCCACCACCGGTGCCAGGGTGAAGATCACCTTGTCGGCAAACGGCGGGGTCCAGTCTTCCTTGAAGAACATCTTCAGCATGTCGGCGGCGATCTGGAACATGCCGAACGGGCCAACGCGGTTCGGACCGTAACGGTCCTGCCACCAGCCCAGCAGGCGACGTTCGACAAAGCTGAGCAACGCGCCCGCGACCACGACGGCCAGCAGAATCACGATGGCTTTGATGACCGTCAGGATCACATCGATCACTTCAGGGGTGAACCAGGTCATTGCGCTGCCTCCTGCAGACCGTCGACGGACAGGCCGGCGAATGCCGGTGGAATGCCGGCGATGCCCGCAGGCAAGGCCACCAGACCAGCGCCCAGTTCTTCATTGATGCGCAGCGGCAGACGCAGGGTCTGGCCGGCCACGTTCAGGCTCAGCAGAGCACCGTCGTTGACGCCCAGGCGATCCGCTTCGGATTTGGCCAGAGCCACGTACGGAGCCGGGATGCGTTCCTGCACCGGCGCGGCTTTCGACGAGTTTTCGTCGCTGCCGAACAGGTGGTAGAACGGCACGGCTTGCCAGGTGCCCGGCGCCGGGTTGAAGGCGCGCGGAGCAGCGGCGAACCAGTTCAGCGAATCGCCAGTGCTTTCGATCAGGCGGGTGCCCGGGTCGCCAGCGCGCAGGTGACCACCGACTTCGTCCTGGAACTTGTTCCACGCTTGTGGCGAGTTCCAGCCCGGGGACCAGGCGAATGGCACTTGCTGACGTGGTTCAGCCGAACCCGAGTAACCTTCCATGGAGAAGGCGAACGCGGTGTCTTTGTCTTGCGGGGTGCGTGGTTCGTGGACGCTGATGTCGGCGCGCATCGCGGTGCGACCGGAATAACGCAGCGGCTCACGCGCCAGTTTCAGACCCTTGATGCGGAACGCGGCAGACGGTGCGGCGTCGACGATACGTGCCAGTTGCTCGGTGCTCGAAGCCACGGCAGCGGTGACGTGGTCGAGTTGCGTCCAGTCGATCGGCTGGTTCAGCAGGGTCGAGCGCAGGGCGTGCAGCCAGCGCCAGCCTTCGTGAACCAGAATGCTCGCATCCATGTATTGCGGATCGAAAACCTGGAAGAAGCGCTGGGCGCGACCTTCCTGGCTGACCAGCGTACCGTCGCCTTCAGCGAAGCTCGCCGCTGGCAGAACCAGTTGCGCGCGGTCAGTGGTGGCGGTCTTCTGGTGGTCGGCAACGATCACTACTTTCGCAGCGTTCAGCGCGGCATCGACCTTGGCTTTGGAGGTGCGGGTGTACAGATCGTTTTCCAGCACGACGATGGCGTCGGCCTGGCCATCGATCACGGCTTGCAGCGCCGCGTCGACCGATTCGCCACCGAGCATGGCCAGGCCAAGGCTGTTGGCTTCCGGCACGATCAGGCTGATCGAACCGTTCTTCTCGCGCAGCTTCAGGGCTTTGGCGATGTTCGCCGCCGCTTCGATCAAGGCTTTGGAGCCCAGCGAAGTACCGGCGATGATCAGCGGACGTTTGGCCGCGAGCAGGGCATCAGCAATGCGCTTGGCCAGTTCCTGGGCTTCCGCGTCCAGACCTTCAACGGCCGGGGCGCTGGCGTCCAGGGCGTGGGCCACGGCGAAACCGATGCGCGCCAGATCATCCGGAGCTGCGTGTACGCATTCTTCAGCGATGTCGTCGAGCTTGGTTTCGGCCAGGCTGGCGATGAACAGCGGGTTCAGTTCGTGCTGACCGATGTTCTTCACCGCAGCGTCGAGCCACGGCTGAACGCGCATGGCTTCGGCCATGTCTTCAGCTTTGCCCTTGACCGACTGACGCAGGGACAGCGCCATACGGGCGGCGGTCTGGGTCAGGTCTTCACCGAGGACGAAAACGGCGTCGTGGTCTTCGATGTCGCGCATGTTCGGCACGGGCAGCGGGCTGTCTTTGAGCACTTGCAGGACCAGACGGATGCGCTCCAGTTCGGAGGCCTCGATACCGGAGTAGAAGTGCTCGGCGCCGACCAGTTCACGCAGCGCGTAGTTGCTTTCGAGGCTGGCGCGTGGCGAACCGATACCGACGATGTTGCGCCCGCGCAGCAGATCGGCCGCCTTGTCCAGCGCCTGATCCAGGCCCAGCTTGGTGCCGTCGGCCAGCATTGGCTGACGTGGACGGTCGGTGCGGTTGACGTAGCCATAACCGAAACGGCCGCGGTCGCACAGGAAGTACTGGTTCACCGAACCGTTGAAACGGTTTTCGATGCGACGCAGTTCGCCGTAACGCTCGCCCGGGGATATGTTGCAACCGCTGGAGCAGCCATGGCAGATGCTCGGCGAGAACTGCATGTCCCATTTACGGTTGTAGCGCTCGGAGTGAGTCTTGTCGGTGAACACACCAGTCGGGCAGACCTCAGTGAGGTTGCCGGAGAACTCGCTTTCGAGGGTGCCGTCTTCAACGCGACCGAAGTACACGTTGTCGTGGGCGCCGAAGACACCGAGGTCGGTGCCGCCGGCGTAGTCCTTGTAGAAACGCACGCAGCGGTAGCAGGCGATGCAGCGGTTCATTTCGTGGGAAATGAACGGGCCC
Organism: Pseudomonas sp. 13B_3.2_Bac1; assembly: GCF_025466205.1. Lineage (NCBI taxonomy): Bacteria > Pseudomonadati > Pseudomonadota > Gammaproteobacteria > Pseudomonadales > Pseudomonadaceae > Pseudomonas > Pseudomonas sp. 13B_3.2_Bac1. Next base: position 14,241 of record NZ_JANLOG010000128.1, on the reverse strand, counting down.
AGTTGCTGGTTCTGGTGGGTGCGCTTGGTGAAGCGATAACGGCGCTCGTTGTGGCCGGTCATCACCGTCATGTCTTGCAGGTGGCAGTGACCGCCTTCTTCGCACACAGGGCAGTCGTGCGGGTGGTTGGTCATCAGCCATTCGACAACACTGGCGCGGAACGCCTTGGATTCTTCATCGTCGATGGAGATCCAGGTGTTGTCGGTGGCAGGCGTCATGCAGGACATGACGATGCGACCACGGGTGTCGTTCTCGTCGGTGTACTGCTTGACCGCGCACTGGCGGCAGGCCCCGACGCTACCAAGCGCGGGGTGCCAGCAGAAATAAGGGATGTCGAGGCCCAGCGACAGACATGCCTGTAACAGGTTGTCTGCCCCGTCGACTTCGAGCGCTTTGCCGTCTACGTGGATAGTGGCCATGGTTCAAAGGTCTTCGTTGGCCCGGTGTCAGCGGGCGTGGCTAATGGAATCTTGTTATCCGTCCGAATCCAGTCAGCCCCGAAAGGCGTCATCGGACGAAAGGCGAAGGGCACGGACCCTTCGCCTTTTAAGCGTTTACGCGCCGACTACGATCGGCCTTGCCAGAGGCGGGACGGCGGCGCTTGCAGGCGCGATACCGGCTTCGAACTCTGGACGGAAGTATTTGATGGCACTGCCCAACGGCTCCACGGCACCCGGTGCGTGAGCACAGAAGGTCTTGCCTGGGCCGAGGAAGCCGACCAGACCCAGCAGGGTCTCGATATCGCCTGGCTGACCACGGCCTTCTTCGATGGCCATCAAGAGCTTGACGCTCCATGGCAGGCCATCACGGCACGGGGTGCAGAAGCCGCAGGACTCGCGGGCGAAGAACTGCTCCATGTTGCGCAGCAAGGAGACCATGTTGACGCTGTCGTCCACCGCCATCGCCAGGCCGGTACCCATCCGGGTGCCCACTTTGGCGATGCCGCCGGCGTACATTTGTGCGTCGAGGTGTTCCGGCAGGAGGAAACCGGTACCGGCGCCACCTGGTTGCCAGGCCTTGAGCTTGTAACCGTCGCGCATGCCGCCGGCGTAGTCTTCGAACAGCTCGCGCCCGGTGACGCCGAATGGCAGTTCCCACAGGCCCGGATTCTTGACCTTGCCGGAGAAGCCCATGAGCTTGGTGCCCATGTCTTCGCTGCCTTCGCGGGCCAACGATTTGTACCAGTCAACGCCGTCGGCAATGATCGCCGGCACGTTACACAGGGTTTCAACGTTGTTTACGCAGGTCGGCTTGCCCCAGACGCCAACGGCGGCAGGGAAGGGCGGCTTGGAGCGCGGGTTGGCGCGGCGGCCTTCGAGGGAGTTGATCAGCGCGGTTTCTTCACCGCAGATATAACGCCCGGCGCCGGTGTGGACGAACAGCTCGAAATCGAAGCCGCTGCCCAGAATGTTCTTGCCCAGCAGACCTGCCGCCTTGGCTTCTTCCACGGCACGGTTGAGGTGCTTGGCGGCGGTGGTGTACTCGCCACGCAGGAAGATGTAGCCACGGTAGGTTTTCAGTGCGCGGGCACTGATCAGCATGCCTTCGATCAGCAGATGGGGCAGTTGCTCCATCAGCATGCGGTCTTTCCAGGTGTTCGGTTCCATTTCATCCGCGTTGCACAGCAGGTAGCGGATGTTGATGGATTCGTCCTTGGGCATCAGGCCCCACTTCACGCCAGTGGGGAAGCCTGCACCGCCGCGGCCTTTGAGGCCGGCGTCTTTCACGGTCTGGACGATGTCGTCCTGAGCCATGTCGGCGAAGGCTTTGCGCGCAGCGGCGTAACCGTTCTTGGCCTGGTATTCGTCGAGCCACACGGCTTCGCCGTCATCACGCAGACGCCAGGTCAGCGGGTGAGTCTCGGCCGAACGCTTGATGCGGTTGGCAGGACCGAAAGATGTCAGGGTCATACGTAGCCCTCGAGCAGTTTGGCCACGCCGGCAGGCTGCACGTCGCCAAAGGTGTCGTCGTCGATCATCAGCGCCGGTGCCTTGTCGCAGTTGCCGAGGCAGCAGACAGGCAGCAGGGTGAAACGACCGTCGGCGGTGGTCTGACCCAGGCCGATGCCCAGATTGTTCTGGATTTCGCTGACCACCGACTCGTGGCCGCCGATGTAGCAGACCATGCTGTCGCAGACGCGAATGATGTGGCGGCCGACCGGCTGACGGAAGATCTGGCTGTAGAACGTCGCCACGCCTTCAACGTCGCTGGCCGGGATTCCGAGGATCTCGCCGATCGCGTACAGGGCGCCATCCGGCACCCAGCCGCGTTCTTTCTGAACGATCTTCAGGGCTTCGATCGACGCCGCGCGCGGGTCTTCGTAGTGATGCAGCTCGTGCTCGATGGCCGAGCGCTCGGTTTCACTCAAGGTGAAACGGTCTGTCTGGATAAGCGTGCTGTTCATGCTTAGCGGTCCACGTCGGCCATAACGAAGTCGATACTACCCAGGTACGCAATCAAGTCCGCGACCATGCTGCCTTTGATCACCGAAGGGATCTGTTGCAGGTGCGGGAAGCTCGGAGTGCGGATCCGGGTACGGTAGCTCATGGTGCCGCCGTCGCTCGTCAGGTAATAACTGTTGATGCCCTTGGTCGCTTCGATCATCTGGAAGGATTCGTTGGCCGGCATGACCGGACCCCACGAAACTTGCAGGAAGTGCGTGATCAGGGTTTCGATGTGCTGCAGCGTGCGCTCTTTCGGCGGCGGCGTGGTCAGCGGGTGATCCGCCTTGTACGGGCCTTCCGGCATGTTGCGCATGCACTGGTCGATGATCTTGATGCTCTGGCGCATTTCTTCGACGCGGACCATGCAGCGATCGTAGGCATCGCCGTTGGCGGCCAGCGGTACTTCGAATTCGAAGTTCTCGTAGCCGGAGTATGGACGCGCTTTACGCAGGTCGAAGTCGCAACCGGTCGAACGCAGGCCGGCACCGGTGACGCCCCATTCCAGGGCTTCTTTGGTGTTGTACTGCGCGACGCCGATGGTCCGGCCTTTGAGGATGCTGTTCTGCAGGGCAGCCTTGGTGTATTCGTCGAGGCGTTTTGGCAGCCATTCAACGAAGTCTTTCACCAGTTTGTCCCAGCCGCGCGGCAGGTCGTGGGCGACGCCACCGATGCGGTACCAGGCCGGGTGCAGACGGAAACCGGTAATGGCTTCGATCACCGTGTACGCCTTCTGGCGGTCGGTGAAGGTGAAGAACACCGGGGTCATGGCGCCGACGTCCTGGATGTAGGTCCCCAGGAACAGCAGGTGGCTGGTGATCCGGAAGAACTCGGCCATCATGATGCGGATGACGTCGACCTTCTCGGGTACCTTGATGCCGGCCAGCTTCTCGACCGAGAGCACGTACGGCAGGTTGTTCATCACGCCGCCGAGGTAGTCGATACGGTCGGTGTACGGGATGAAGCTGTGCCAGGACTGACGCTCGGCCATCTTCTCGGCACCACGGTGGTGGTAACCGATGTCCGGTACGCAGTCGACGATCTCTTCGCCATCGAGTTGCAGAATGATGCGGAACGCACCGTGCGCCGAAGGGTGGTTCGGGCCCAGGTTGAGGAACATGTAGTCCTCGTTGGCCCCGGAACGCTTCATGCCCCAGTCTTCAGGACGGAAGCGCGCGGCTTCTTCCTCAAGCTGCTGCTTGGCGAGGTTGAGGCTGAACGGATCGAATTCGGTGGCGCGCGCCGGGAAGTCCTTGCGCAGCGGGTGACCTTCCCAGGTCGGCGGCATCATGATGCGCGACAGGTGCGGGTGGCCTTTGAAGTCGATGCCGAACATGTCCCAGACTTCACGCTCGTACCAGTTGGCGTTCGGCCAGATGCTGGTGACGGTCGGCAAGCTCAGGTCGCTTTCGGACAAGGCGACTTTGATCATCACGTCACTATTACGCTCAAGCGACATGAGGTGATAGAACACGGTGAAGTCGGCGCCCGATGGCAGCCCTTGACGCTTGGTGCGCAGACGCTCGTCCACGCCGTGCAAGTCATAGAGCATGACGTACGGCTTGGGCAGGTTGCGCAGGAAGGTCAGGACTTCGACAAGTCTGGCGCGCGCCACCCACAGCACCGGCATGCCGGTGCGGGTCGACTGAGCGGTGAACGCTTCGGCGCCAAAACGGTTGTTCAATTCGACGACCACATCCTGGTCGTCTGCCTTATAAGGCGGGATGTACAGAGCGCTGCCTGTAGTCATGGTTATTTTTTCGCTTTCGGTCAACGTAAAGAATGAAGCCAGCTTCTCGTTTCTTTGAAACAGACTGGATCAGACTTCGTCAGGGCTGCGCAGGTTGGTGACTGCGATTCGCTGTTCGCGGCGCTGTTCCTTTTGCGAAGGCATGTCGGCGCGATAAACGCCTTGATCGCCAACGACCCAGGAAAGCGGACGACGCTCCTGTCCAATCGATTCCTGCAACAGCATCAAGCCTTGCAGGAATGCTTCTGGACGAGGCGGGCAGCCAGGTACGTAGACGTCCACGGGCAGGAACTTGTCCACCCCTTGAACCACGGAGTAGATGTCGTACATGCCACCGGAGTTGGCGCACGAACCCATGGAGATAACCCACTTCGGCTCGAGCATCTGCTCGTAGAGACGCTGAATGATCGGCGCCATCTTGATGAAGCAGGTACCGGCGATAACCATGAAGTCGGCCTGACGCGGTGATGCCCGGATCACTTCGGCGCCAAAGCGCGCGATGTCGTGGGGCGCCGTGAAGGCGGTGGTCATTTCCACGTAGCAGCACGAAAGGCCGAAGTTGTACGGCCACAGGGAGTTTTTTCGCCCCCAGTTGACCGCGCCACTCAGCACGTCTTCGAGCTTGCCCATGAAAATGTTTTTGTGAACTTGATCCTCTAACGGATCGGAAACGGTTTCCCGTTCGCCAATCGGATACTGCTCGTTAGGAGCATCTGGGTCGATTCTGGTGAGATTGTATTGCATTGCCAAAGCCTCATTGTTTCAGCTTCGCCTGCCGCTTGCGACGAGCTTCCGGAGCCCAGTCAAGGGCGCCCACTCGGAACAGGTAGACAAGACCTGCCAACAGAATTGCTATGAAAACGAGAGCTTCGACGAATCCGGTCCAGCCGCTTTCGCGGACGGACACAGACCATGCAAAGAGAAAGAGGGCTTCGATATCGAAGATCACGAACAGCATCGCGACCAGATAGAATTTGGCTGAGAGCCGCAAGCGGGCGCCACCGGTAGGTAGCATGCCGGACTCGAACGGTTCGTTTTTGCTGCGGCCCCAGGCTTTTGACCCGAGGAGGCTGGAGACGCCGAGCATGAAGGCACACAGGCCGACTACACCCAGAAGGAAAATGGCAAAGCCCCAGTTGTGGGCCATGAGTCCTGTCGCTTCGGGCATGCTGGTAATCCTTAACAGAGAGCAAAGGTCTCTGAGCTTGATAAAGAAATAAGGCAGTGACGATATGTCGCAGCAATCAATCGCGCTGATTTTATGGCTAAACACCCGGCAAGTAAAATTCCTATAGCGAAATTATTTATTGGAATAAGGACATAGCGCACCTCCAATGCCCTGTAGCCCATGCAGTGCGGGCATTAGCCGGGTTTCCGCGAATTATGTTTTGTAGGAAATGTAACGAACATAGTTGCTGCTAAATGATAATTGATATCGTTTGGAGTGGTTTTGTAACTGTTTAGCGGTGCAGTAAACAGAAAGTTGTCTTATATGCCTGTTACTGCAAGTAGCGGTGGCGCCAGTTTTAGCTGATTTTTCTGGCGTTCGTACCGCTCTGGATCAATGTTTTTGTCCGGGCGACGTCGATCCCTGTAGGAGTGAGCCTGCTCGCGATAGCGGTTTGTCAGCTAGCACATGCATTGACTGACCCACCGCTATCGCGAGCAGGCTCACTCCTACAGGGGGGGGTTGTGGTCTTTGGGAAATCGGCGCGCAAAAAAAACGCCCCGAACCAGTCGGGGCGTCAGTCTTGCGGCTTTGCGGTTAGCTTTCCATCCGATCCGCAAAGGCCGTTTGCTCAGCGAAGCCGAATCAGTGGAACTGTTCTTCTTCGGTCGAACCGGTCAGCGCGGTCACCGACGACGAGCCACCCTGAATCACGGTGGTCATGTCGTCGAAGTAGCCCGTACCCACTTCCTGCTGGTGAGCCACGAAGGTGTAACCCTTGGCGGCGTCAGCGAATTCCTGCTCTTGCAGCTTCACGTAGGCAGTCATGTCGTTGCGGGCGTAGTCGTGCGCCAGGTTGAACATGCTGTGCCACATGTTGTGAATGCCGGCCAGGGTGATGAACTGGTGCTTGTAGCCCATGGCGGACAGTTCGCGCTGGAACTTGGCGATGGTCGCGTCGTCCAGGTTTTTCTTCCAGTTGAAGGAAGGCGAGCAGTTGTACGACAGCAGTTGGTCCGGGTATTCCTTCTTGATCGCTTCAGCGAAGCGGCGGGCTTCTTCCAGATCCGGCTTGGCGGTTTCGCACCAGATCAGGTCGGCGTAAGGCGCGTAAGCCAGGCCACGGGCGATCGCTTGATCCAGACCGGCGCGAACTTTGTAGAAACCTTCCTGAGTACGTTCGCCAGTCACGAACGGCTGGTCGTACGGGTCGCAGTCCGAAGTCAGCAGGTCAGCCGCGTTGGCGTCGGTGCGGGCCAGGATGATGGTCGGCGTACCGGCAACGTCAGCCGCCAGACGAGCAGCGGTCAGCTTTTGTACCGCTTCCTGAGTCGGAACCAGTACCTTGCCGCCCATGTGGCCGCATTTCTTCACGGAAGCCAGTTGGTCTTCGAAGTGAACGCCGGCGGCGCCTGCTTCGATCATGCTTTTCATCAGCTCGTAGGCGTTCAGCACGCCGCCGAAACCGGCTTCAGCGTCAGCCACGATTGGTGCGAAGTAGTCGATGTAGCCTTCGTCGCCCGGGTTCTTGCCGGCTTTCCACTGGATCTGGTCGGCACGACGGAACGAGTTGTTGATGCGCTTGACCACGGTTGGCACCGAGTCCACCGGGTACAGCGACTGGTCCGGGTACATCGATTCTGCGGAGTTGTTGTCCGCAGCCACCTGCCAGCCCGACAGGTAGATCGCCTGGATACCGGCCTTGACCTGCTGAACAGCCTGGCCGCCGGTCAGGGCGCCCATGCAGTTGACGAAATCTTTCTCTGGGCGGAAGGACGGCTTGGCACCCTGGGTCACCAGGTTCCACAGCTTCTCGGCGCCCATTTTCGCGAAAGTGTGCTCAGGTTGAACCGAGCCACGCAGACGGACGACGTCAGCAGCGGAGTAAGTGCGAGTCACGCCTTTCCAGCGCGGGTTTTCAGCCCAGTCTTTTTCAAGGGCTGCAATTTGCTGTTCGCGTGTCAGTGCCATGGAGATAAACCTCGTCGCGTCTTTATGAAAAGTTGTTCTGCGGTGGAAAATTCCTGCGCTCGCTGACCAGAAGCTTAGGTGGTCAAGTCGGATTCGGCGGGGGAGGCGACGGGATGAACGATGGGCTCGAGGGGAAGTGAGCAGGTAAAGGCGGACTGCGGGCGCATTCAGGCGTCGTGGGCCTTGGTACGAACATCAGTGTGGTGCCGGGTTACCTAATAACGCTTCCGTCCCTCGGGACAACTTCGTTCCAGTCGACAACCTCGTCAAACACACCTTGTGGGCGGTACAGACACGAAGCGGTTCGCGGGGTAGGTGCGAACATCGCTTCGAAGGCCCTTGCCAGGGCCTCTGATTAGCGGGAGCGAGGCCATCATGCCTTCGCTTTTTTGGCCCGTCAAACGTTTTGTAGTGCTTTTTTTCAAGCACTACATCTTTCGTCTAATACGACTAATCAGTCAGTTTTCGGTGCTTTAGTCCAGGGAATCGACTTTGACCCGCAGCGTCATGTCATCCCGGCCTTGAGTCGAGTAGCTGCGGGTCGCGCCCTGTTTGTCGGCCTGGGTTTCGCGGTTCACCCCGGCCAGGGTAATCCATTCGCCCAAGCGTCCGCTGACGGTTGTGTCGGTACTTTGCACGTTCACTACATCGGGACGTTCCTGGCTCATTCGGTCACGATTGGTGCTGATCGCCAGATGAACGATGTCGCCGGTGACGCTGGCTGTCACGTAGAAACCCTGGGTGACGTTGCGATATTGCGTCTGGCTGCTGTAATCGCCGTAGGAATTGCTCTGGCTGCTGGTGATCGGCACGCTCTGGCCGACCTGGATCAATGCCGGTGCGCCTTCGCTGGCCTGAATCTGCTGGATGCCGCCATCACGGCTGGCGGTGCTGTAGTTGATGATCCGGGTTTGTTGATCGCCAGTGTTCTGTTGGTTGTTTTCGTTGGTATCGACGGTGATCAGCAGGCGTTTGGGCGCAGTGTCGAGCTGGGTGATCAGCGCTTTGACTTCCTGGATCTTGTCAGGCTCAGCCTTGATGATCAGTTGGTTGCCGTAGGCGCTGACCTGGCCGTCCTTGCCGATGAAGTCCTGCGCCATCGGCAGCATGTCGGCGCTGGTGCGGTACTTGAGAGGCACGATTTCTGTGGCTGCCATCACCGACAGGCTGCAGCCGAGCAGCAGGGTGGTGAGCAGGGTGCGTAGGGACATGTCCGTTATCTCCGCTTTCGAAAGGCTTGATATTGCCAGTTTGTCGGCCCGGGGTGGGGCAAGTTGAATCGTAGACAGCAAAACGCCCCGGCATCGGTTGATGTCGGGGCGTTTTGTGGTGTTTTTGCTGGCCTCTTCGCGAGCAAGCTCGCTCCCACATTGAATCTCTGTCTGACACACAATCTGTGTCTAATGCAGATCAACTGTGGGAGCGAGCTTGCTCGCGAAAGCCGCGCCGCGGTCTCAGGCCGAATGGCGAACCATATCGACGTGCGGAATCCCGGCTTCAAGGAATTCCTCGCTGACCAGGCTGAAGCCCAGGCGCTCATAGAACGCCGTGGCCTGTACCTGGGCGCTGAGCATCTGCTGCTGCAGGCCACGGGCTTCGGCTTCAGCGATGACCGCTTGCATCAGCGCATCGCCTACCTTCATGCCGCGCCAGTCCTTCAGCACCGAAACCCGGCCAATGTGCCCGTCGGGCAGCAGGCGGGCGGTGCCGATCGGAAAGTCGCCTTCGAACGCCAGAAAATGCACGGCGGTCGCGTCATCGGCGTCCCATTCAAGCTCGGGTGGCACCGATTGTTCGGCGATGAACACCGTTTCACGAATGCGCCGGATCTCGGCGTTGTCCTTTTGCCAGTCTGCGACACGTACGCGAATCTTATTCATCGGCAAATCCCAGGCTGCCTTGTTTGACCAGCTCGCACAGCAGGCCGCGACCGTCTTCGTCGTTCAGCCACTCGCCGAGGTTGTCGACATGCAGTGCATCGGCGGCGCAGATCATCTTCAGCAGTTCGCGCAGCTTGCCCGGCAGGTAACGGCTCTGGCCGCTGGCGAACAGCAGCAGGTCGTCATCGACTTCCGACCAGGCCAGGCGCGCACTCGGGTTGCGGATCAGCACCGCGCCGTCCTGCAGGGCATTGAGGAAGTCATCTTCTTCAACGTCTTCCGGGCCGACCACCAGTTCCGGGTAGCGCGGCTCGGTCATGTACTGGCCGAACCAGGTCAGCAGCAGGCGTTCGTCGCTCATGTGCTCGGCGAGCAGGCTTTTCAGGCGGCCGAGTGCGTCGTGCTGGATCTGATGTGGATCATCGCTGACCGGTTTCGCATCGGCGTCGGTGTAGCGTTCTTCGTCAGTCAGGAACTGGCTGAGGAAGTCGGTGAAGTGGGTCAGCACTTCCGAGGCGCTTGGCGCACGGAAACCAACCGAGTAGGTCATGCAGTTGTCCACGGCGACACCGCAGTGAGCCAGACGCGGCGGCAGGTAGAGCATGTCGCCCGGATCCAGCACCCACTCTTCGGTCTCGTGGAATTCGGCGAGAATGCGCAGATCCGCGTGTTGCAGCAGCGGGCTCTCGGAGTCGCACATCTGGCCGATCTTCCAGTTGCGCTGGCCGTGGCCTTGCAGCAGGAACACGTCGTAATTGTCGAAGTGCGGACCAACGCTGCCACCCGGGGCGGCGAAGCTGATCATCACGTCATCGACGCGCCAGCTCGGCAGGAAGCGGAAGTTTTCCAGCAGCTCGCTGACTTCCGGAACGAATTGATCAACGGCCTGAACCAGCAGGGTCCACTCTTTTTCTGGCAGTTTGCTGAATTCGTCTTCGGCGAACGGGCCGCGACGCAGCTCCCACGGACGCTCGCCGTGCTCGATCACCAGGCGCGACTCGACCTCTTCTTCAAGGGCCAGGCCGGCCAGTTCATCGGCGTCGATCGGGCTTTCGAAGTCAGGAATGGCCTGACGGATCAGCAGCGGCTTTTTCTGCCAGTAATCGCGCATGAATTCGCGCGCCGTGAGACCGCCCAGAAGTTGAAGAGGAGTATCAGGATTCATGTGTAACCTATTGAAAAAAAGCATTTTTCAGACGGGAATAAAAACGCCCGGCGCGGCCGGGCGTCTCAAACGGGTCAAGCGGTGAATCAGATGCGTTTGGCTTGCGCTACAGCGTTGCCGATGTAGTTGGCTGGAGTCAGCTGTTTCAGCTCGGCTTTCGCTTCGGCTGGCATGTCCAGGCCGTCGATGAAAGTCTGCAGCGCTTCCGGGCTGATGCCCTTGCCGCGGGTCAGTTCTTTCAGCTTTTCGTACGGGTTTTCGATGTTGTAGCGACGCATTACAGTCTGGATCGGCTCGGCCAGCACTTCCCAGCAGGCGTCGAGGTCAGCGGCGATCTTCTGCTCGTTGAGCTCCAGTTTGCTGATGCCTTTGAGGCTGGCTTCGTAGGCGATCACGCTGTGAGCGAAGCCCACACCGAGGTTGCGCAGTACGGTGGAGTCGGTCAGGTCACGCTGCCAGCGGGAGATCGGCAGTTTGCTCGCCAGGTGCTGGAACAGTGCGTTGGCGATGCCCAGGTTGCCTTCGGAGTTTTCGAAGTCGATCGGGTTGACCTTGTGCGGCATGGTCGACGAACCGATTTCGCCGGCGATGGTGCGCTGCTTGAAGTAACCCAGGGAGATGTAGCCCCAGATGTCACGGTCGAAGTCGATCAGGATGGTGTTGAAGCGCGCAATCGCGTCGAACAGCTCGGCGATGTAGTCGTGCGGTTCGATCTGCGTGGTGTACGGGTTGAAGCCCAGGCCCAGCTCGTCTTCGATGAAGGCGCGGGCGTTGGCTTCCCAGTCGATCTGCGGGTAGGCCGACAGGTGCGCGTTGTAGTTGCCCACGGCGCCGTTGATCTTGCCCAGCAGCGGCACGGCAGCGACTTGAGCGATCTGGCGCTCGAGACGGTAAACCACGTTCGCCAGTTCTTTGCCCAAGGTGGTCGGCGAGGCCGGCTGACCGTGGGTGCGCGACAGCATCGGCACGTCGGCGAAACGGATCGCCAGTTCGCGGATGGCGTTGGCGGTCTGGCGCATCAGCGGCAGCATCACGTCGTCGCGGCCTTCGCGCAGCATCAGGGCGTGGGACAGGTTGTTGATGTCTTCGCTGGTGCAGGCAAAGTGGATGAATTCGCTGACCTTGGCCAGCTCCGGCAGCTTGGCCGCCTGCTCCTTGAGCAGGTATTCGATCGCCTTGACGTCGTGGTTGGTGGTGCGCTCGATCTCTTTGACGCGCTCGGCGTGCTCCAACGAGAAGTTTTCAGCCAGTTCATTGAGAACGGCGTTGGCCTCGGCGGAGAAGGCTGGCACTTCCGGGATACCGGCGTGGGCGGCCAGGCGCTGGAGCCAGCGCACTTCAACCAGGACGCGGGCACGGATCAGGCCGTACTCGCTGAAAATCGGGCGCAGGGCCTGGGTTTTGCCGGCGTAGCGGCCGTCAACAGGGGAAACCGCAGTGAGCGAAGAGAGCTGCATGGGGTGTTCTCGGACAGTCGGGCAACGAAATGGGGCGCGTATCATACATGAAAAAATCCGCCGGTCCGTTGCCAACTGACCGGCGTATTACGCGCTACAGACTACAAAACTTTTATTGCGCGACGATTTACTCGCTGCGCATCAACGGATACAGCTCTTTGAGCAGCTTGCGCCGGCTGATCACCAACTGCCAGCGGTGCCCGCCGAGCTGTCGCCACAGGCGTGCCGAACGGATGCCGGCCAGCAGCAGGGCGCGGATCTTCGAGGCGTTGCTCGGCTGCTGCAGGTTGCGCATGTCGCCATGTACCTGAATCCGCTGGCGCAGGGTGCTCAGGGTGTCCTGATACAGCGCACCGCAGGCGGCGATCACGTTTTCGTGGGCCGGGCCGAAGTGTTCGACCTGCGACTGGATCTGCGGCAGGCGCTTGCCAATGGTGTCGAGCATGTCGTCACGTTTGGCCAGTTGGCGTTCCAGGCCGAGCATCGACAGGGCATAGCGCAGCGGTTCGCGTTGCAGGGTGCTCGGGTCGCGCTCGAGGGCGCCGATCAATGCCCGATAACCCTCGCGCAGATTGAGGTCGTCGCCGCCGTACACGTCCAGTGTGTCCTTCGGGTCGCGTACCAGCAGGCTGCCGAGCATGCAGCTCAGGCCGGCCTCGCTGGTCTGCCCGGTCTTGGCAATGCGGTCAACCAGCACGGCGGCGAGAAACACGCCGCCCAGCGCCGTCAGTTGCTCCTGAGTCGGGCTCATGCCTGGCCGCTCCACGGCTCGGCGACTTCGATCACGCCACCACCGAGGCAGATTTCACCGTCGTAGAACACCACGGACTGGCCCGGGGTCACCGCGCGCTGCGGTTCGTCGAACACGGCGCGGTAGCCGCTGGCGGTTTTTTCCAGGGTGCAGGCCTGATCGCTCTGGCGATAACGCACTTTGGCGGTGAGGTGCAGCGGCTGGCTCAGGTCGATCGGGTTGACCCAATAGATTTCCGAAGCGAGCAGGGCGCTGGAGAACAGCCACGGATGGTTGTTGCCCTGGCCGACGATCAGCTCGTTGGTGTCCAGATCCTTGCGCAGCACGTACCACGGCTCGTCGCCGGCATCTTTCAGGCCGCCGATGCCCAGGCCCTGACGCTGGCCGATGGTGTGGTACATCAAACCGTGGTGACGACCGATGACTTCGCCTTCGGTGGTCTTGATCTCGCCCGGTTGCGCCGGCAGGTATTGCTTGAGGAAGTCGCTGAAACGTCGCTCGCCGATGAAGCAGATCCCGGTGGAATCCTTCTTCTTGGCGGTCGCCAGCTCGTATTTCTCGGCAATGGCGCGGACTTCGGGCTTTTCCAGTTCGCCGACCGGGAACAGGGTCTTGGCGATCTGTTCGCCGCCGACAGCGTGCAGGAAATAGCTCTGGTCCTTGTTCGGATCGAGGCCCTTGAGCAGTTCGGTACGACCATCGATGTCGCGACGGCGCACATAGTGGCCGGTGGCGATCAGGTCGGCGCCAAGCATCATGGCGTAGTCGAGGAACGCCTTGAACTTGATCTCGCGGTTGCACAGGATGTCCGGGTTCGGCGTGCGACCGGCCTTGTATTCGGCCAGGAAGTGCTCGAACACGTTGTCCCAGTACTCGGCGGCGAAGTTGGCGGTGTGCAGCTTGATGCCGATCTTGTCGCACACGGCCTGGGCATCCGCCAGGTCGTCCATGGCGGTGCAGTACTCCGTTCCGTCGTCTTCTTCCCAGTTCTTCATGAACAGGCCTTCCACCTCGTAACCCTGCTCGATCAGCAGGAGAGCGGAAACGGAAGAGTCCACGCCGCCGGACATGCCGACAATGACGCGCTTCTTGGATGTGTCAGAAGGGGCTGGATCACGCATAGGGATTCAATGAGTGTCTTGAAAAAGGACGCGATTCTATCAGGCTCACGGCCTCAAGGCTAAAGAGAAGGGCGGATCAGTTCGAGACTGAAGTGATGGCCGGCCAGATAGTCGTCGATGCAACGGATGATCAGCTCGCTGCGCCAGTTGTCGCGCTGGGCGATTAATTCGCTGCGGGTCAACCACTTGGCGCCGACGATGCCATCGTCGAGTTGATAGTCCGGGTGGTGTTTCACCGCTTTGGCGCTGAAGCACACGCGTTGATAAGTCACGCCGTTGCTCGGCGCGGTGTACAGGTAAATCCCGACCACGCCGGTGGGTTCGACGTCCCAGCCGGTTTCCTCGAGGGTTTCGCGGACGGCAGCTTCGATCAGGGTTTCGTTCGGATCCAGGTGGCCGGCCGGCTGATTGAGCACGTTACGCCCGGCCTTGTGTTCTTCGACCATCAGGAAGCGGCCGTTGTCTTCGACGATGGTGGCGACGGTGATGTGGGGGAGCCATTCCATAAAACCTTCCTCAAAATCCAGATTAAAACTC
>NZ_JANLOG010000013.1:0-65393 GCF_025466205.1 Pseudomonas sp. 13B_3.2_Bac1 | reverse complement strand
GCGGTGTGTCATTCAACATGATGTCGACTGACAGATTGCATTCGCGAGCAAGCCCGCTCCCACAGGAGATCTTCTTTGGGGCGAAGATCGTTTACAAAACCCGCACGCGCAGCGAACGGCCCTTGATCTTGCCGTTGTTCAAGCGCTGCAGCGCCTGCATGACCACGGTGCGTTCAACGGCCACATATGACTGGAAGTCGAAGATCGCGATCTTGCCGACCTGCGCGCCCGGGATGCCGGCGTCGCCGGTCAGTGCGCCGAGGATATCGCCCGGACGCACTTTGTCTTTACGCCCGCCGGCGATGCACAGCGTGCTCATCGGTGGCTGCAGCGGGGCGCCGCCCTGGGACTTGAGGTTGTCGACCTGATCCCAGTTCAGCGGAGCTTTCTGCAGCTGTTCGATGGCTTGCGCGCGATGCGCTTCGGACGGCGCAACGAGGCTGACCGCGATGCCTTTCTCGCCGGCACGACCGGTACGGCCAACGCGGTGAATGTGGATTTCCGAGTCACGGGCCAACTCGACGTTGATCACCATGTCCAGCGCATCGATGTCCAGACCACGGGCGGCCACGTCGGTGGCGACCAGGACCGACGTACTGCGGTTGGCGAACATCGCCAGCACCTGGTCGCGGTCACGCTGTTCCAGATCGCCATGCAGGCCGACGGCGGAGATGCCTTTGGAGGTCAGGTGATCGACGGTTTCCTGCACCTGCTGCTTGGTGAAGCAGAACGCCACGCAGGAGTCCGGGCGGAAGTGGTGCAGGACTTTGGTCACTGCGCTCATGCGCTCTTCCGGAGAAATTTCGTAGAAACGCTGTTCGATCTGCGTGTCGTCATGGAACGCTTCGGCTTTCACCGTTTGCGGATCACGCATGAATTTCGACGCCAGTTGCTTGATGCCCACCGGATAAGTGGCGGAGAACAGCAGCGTCTGACGGCGTGCCGGAGTCTTTTCGATGATGTCTTCGATGGCGTCGTAGAAGCCCATGTCGAGCAAGCGGTCGGCTTCGTCGAGGATCAGCGTGTTCAGACCGTCGAGCACCAGCGAACCCTTGCGCAGGTGCTGCTGGATACGTCCCGGGGTGCCGACGATGATGTGCGCGCCGTGCTCCAGCGAAGCGATCTGCGGGCCGAACGACACGCCGCCGCACAGGGTCAGGACCTTGATGTTGTCCTCGGCACGGGCCAGACGCCGGACTTCCTTGGCGACCTGGTCGGCCAGCTCACGGGTCGGGCAGATCACCAGCGCCTGGCAACCGAAGTAGCGCGGGTTGATCGGGTTGAGCAGGCCGATGCCGAACGCGGCGGTCTTGCCGCTGCCGGTCTTGGCCTGGGCGATCAGGTCCATCCCCTTGAGGATCACCGGCAAGCTCTGCGCCTGGATCGGCGTCATCTGGGCATAACCGAGGGATTCGAGGTTAGCCAGCATGGCGGCGGACAGCGGCAGAGTATTAAAAGCGGTGGCGATGGTGGTCACGGGACTGGCCTGCAAAACAAAATGTCGCGCAGTGTAGCAGCCCCGTGCCACTTTCCTCGAAAGTTCTGGACGAACAGTGACTAAAACCCGAGGCAAGGTGATTTATCTGTGGCGAGGGAGCTTGCTCCCGCTGGGGCGCGAAGCGGCCCCGCTCTTCAACTCAAAAAGCGGGGGGACTGCTGCGCAGTCCAGCGGGAGCAAGCTCCCTCGCCACAAAGGCCTTCGCTGTTTGGTCAGTGTTCGATGTGTTCATCCGGATGTTCATCCGGGCGTTTGACCCGGCGGCCGTCCTCTTTCGACAGTTGCGAGAAGATCGTCGCCGCCAGCATCGCCATCACTCCGACCGTGACAAATGTCAGCTGGAACGCGCCCAGCACGGTTTCGACACCGTCGTTGCCGATCTCCGCCGTAAACCCGCCAAGCAGCGCACCGGCGCAGGCCACCCCCAGACTCAGCGACAATTGCGCCACCACCGACAGCAAGCTGTTGCCGCTGCTGGCACTGGCGTCGTCGAGGTCGATCAGGGTCACGGTGTTCATCGCGGTGAACTGCAGCGAGTTGATCGCGCCGAGAATCGCCAGCAGGCACAGCAACAGCCAATAAGGCGTCTGCTCACTGACCAGGCCCATGCTCGCCAGCATGATCCCCAGCGCCAGGGTGTTGCCGGTGAGCACGATGCGATAGCCAAGACGTTCGATCAGCGGTCGCGCCACCCATTTGGCGATCATTGCCGCCGCCGCCAGTGGCAGCATGCTCATCCCGGCTTGCGCCGGTGAATAGCCCAGCGCCACTTGCAGCAGCAACGGCACCAGAAACGGCAGGGCACCGCTGCCCAGACGGGCGAACAGGTTGCCGATGATTCCGACCGCAAAGGTCCGGGTCTTGAACAGCGATGGCGAGAACAGTGGATTTTCGACACGCCCGGCACGCAGCCAGTAAGCCGCCAGACAGGCCAGCCCGCCGAACAGCAGCAACATCACCCGCAGGTGCGGCAAGTGCAGTTCGCCCAGGCCTTCCATGGCGATGGTGATCAGGATCATCGCCGCGCCGAACAGCAGGAAACCGAGGCTATCGAAACGCGTGCGCTCGGTGCCGCGCAGGTCGGGAATGAATTTCCACACCGCGTAGCAACCGATGAGGCCGACCGGCAGGTTGATCAGAAAGATCCAGTGCCACGTCAGGTACTGCACCATCCAGCCGCCCATGGTCGGGCCGATCAGCGGGCCGAGCAGACCGGGAATGGTGATGAACCCCATGATCCGCACCAGTTCCGAACGCGGGTAGGCGCGCAGCACCACCAGCCGCCCGACGGGCAACATCAGCGCACCACCGAGGCCCTGAATGACCCGCGCGCCGACCAGCATGGTCAGGCTGCTGGATAACGCGCAGAGCAGTGAGCCGAAACTGAACAGCAGGATCGCGCCGAAGAAGATTTTCTTGGTGCCGAAGCGGTCGGCGATCCAGCCCGAGGCCGGAATCAGCAAGGCGACGGTGAGCATGTAGGCGATGACTACGCCCTGCATGCGCAACGGGTTTTCGGCCAGATCCTTGGCCATGGCCGGCAGCGCGGTGTTGAGGATAGTCCCGTCGAGGGATTGCATGAAGAACGCAATGGCGACGACCCACGGCAACCAGCGGGCGGTAATGGCGTCGAGAGGCGGGCGTGTGGGCATGGAACCTCTTGTGGGTTATTGATCCGAATGCTTGTCCTGGCTTGAAGCTTTTGTGGCGAGGGAGCTTGCTCCCGCTCGGCTGCGCAGCAGCCGTAAATTCAGCCAACCCGGTATTACAGGAACACCGAGTTGACAGGTTTTGGGGGCGCTTCGCACCCCAGCGGGAGCAAGCTCCCTCGCCACAGTGTTATAGCGTTAGCGTGAGTCGGCTCACCAGCGCCCCCGGCAGCAGTGCCGACGAGGTATTGCGCTGGCTGTACGTGCTCGCCGACAGCAGCAACTCGCGCTCGGCGGTCAACGCTTCCAGCTGCGAACCCAGCAGGTTGTAGGCGCTGTCGTCGAAACGCATGGTGCTGACCGGCGCCTGAATCTCGCCGTTCTCGACCCAGAAAGTTGCGAAGCGAGTCATGCCGGTCAGGCGTGCCGCCGGTTGATCCGAAAAGTTCAGGTACCACAGGTTGCTGATGTACAACCCGGTGCCCAACTGCTTGAGAATCTCTGCCTGTGACAGATCACCGGCCGCCATGTTCAGTGCGCTCGGCGATTCGCCGCCGCTGGCACCGTTGGCGGTCAGGCCGTATTCGGCGGCGCTGCGTGAACCGACCAATTGATCACCGGCCTTGCCTTCGACGATCAGCCGCAGATCGCTGCGCGGATAACCCTCGGCGGAAAACGCCGGACTCAACGATTCGCTGACTTTCTCATCCAGCGATACCAGTGGACTGAACGTCTGATCGCCGACATACAGCTTCTGCAGCGGGCTGCTTTTGCTGGCAATCGACTGCGCCGAGAAACCGCCCCAACTGAGCATGCCCATGATTTCTTCCAGCGCGGCCGGCGCCAGATAAGCCCGGTATTGCCCCGGTGCCAGGGTGCGCAACGGTCGACCGAGGAACGCCAGTTGCTCGCGGGCCTGCTGGAAGCGGCGGGCGAAGCCTTCGCTGCTCCAATCGTGCCCGGCGTAGCTGGCCTTTACCGCTTCGCCATTTTCGTGGAACAGGCTGAAGTCGAAGTTGAAGCTGTTGGCTTGATGCCAGCCGAACGCCCCCGAGGAACTGGCGAAACCACGGCTGATCGGGCCGGCAGCATAGAAACCGACCAGATCCAGACCTTCAGCAGCGGTGCAGATTTCCTCGACCACCTGCTCGGTGTCCGGCAACGGGTGTTCCTGCACGTTGTTGCTCTGCCAGCCGTTGTGGTTGAGCAGCAGGTACGGATCCTGCGGCAGCAGCGGCAGGGTTTCGCGCAGTTGTTGCAGGCCTTCGGCGAGGCGTTGCAGATCGGCTTCCTGATCACCGGACAGGGTGATGTGCAGGTCAGCGTGGCGGCCGTCGTTGATCAGCTTCAGCCCGACGTCGGCTTGCTGCACCTGGCCGGCCTGACGCACCTTGGCGTGGTTGAAACGGACGAACGCCGACGATTCGGCGGCATAGCTGAGCGTGAACTGTTCCGGCTCGCGCACACTGTCGCGCAGCCAATTGACGATGACCTTGAAGGCGTCGGACTGACTCTTCGAAATGCTCATCAGGCGTCTCCCCCAAACACATCAACGTTGCTGAATACGCAGGCCGGCGAAGCGTGGCCGACGCGGATCACCTGGTTCGGCTCGCCCTTGCCGCAGTTTGGCGTGCCCAGCACCATCCGGGTGCCGGCATCGCCGACCGCGCGCAGACTCTTCCAGAAGTGCGCGGATATGCCCCGGTAGTTCGGATTTTTCACCACACCTTTAAGTTCACCGTTCTCGATCAACTGACCCCACTCGCAACCGAACTGGAATTTGTTGCGCGCGTCGTCAATCGACCACGAACGGTTGGTGCTCATCAGAATGCCATGCTCGATGCCGCTGATCAGTTGCGTCAGCGACTGATCGCCCGGCTCGATGTTGAGGTTGGCCATGCGGTCGATCGGCGGCCGGTTCCAGCCGCAGGCGCGGCTGTTGGCAACGCCGTCGAGACCGGCGCGGAACTGCGACAGCGCGCCGCCCAGTGGCCGCAACAGCAAGCCTTCGCGAATCAGGAATTGTTTGCTGGCCTTGGTGCCGTCGTCATCG
This sequence comes from Pseudomonas sp. 13B_3.2_Bac1, assembly GCF_025466205.1. Taxonomy (NCBI): domain Bacteria; kingdom Pseudomonadati; phylum Pseudomonadota; class Gammaproteobacteria; order Pseudomonadales; family Pseudomonadaceae; genus Pseudomonas; species Pseudomonas sp. 13B_3.2_Bac1. Next base: position 60,193 of record NZ_JANLOG010000013.1, on the reverse strand, counting down.
TGGCCGTAGCTGGCGAGTTCTTCGGGAATGTCCGGATCGAAGGTCACGTTGAGCAGCTTCGAGCCATATTGCAGGCTGCCGAAGTCACTGGTTTTGACGAAGCTGGTGCCGGCGTAGTTGCGTTCGTCACCGAGGATGCGGTCCAGCTCCAGCGGATGACCGATGGACTCGTGGATCTGCAGCATCATCTGGTCCGGCATCAGCAACAGATCGCGCGGGCCTTGCGGGGTATTCGGCGCGAGCAGCAGTTGCAGGGCCTGATCGGCCACTTTCGGGCCGGCGCCGACCAGGCCGCAACGGCTGATCACGTCCGCGCCGCCCTGCTGGCCGAAGTTCTCGCGGCCGAGGGAGCGGGTCTGGCTGTCGTTGCCGTCGTAGGCGGTGACATCCAGGCTCGGGTAGACGAAGCGCTGGGCCTGGCGCAATTCGGCACCAGCGCTGCTCAGGTAGATCTGTTCGACATGGGTGATGCCGATGCTCGCTTCCCAATTCACCAGGCGCTCATCCTTTGGCACCGAGGCGGATTCCGCGCCGAGCAGCTCGAAGCATTCGCTCAGGGACGGGAAGGGTTGCTCGAGATTGGGCGAAAAGTAATCGGCGCGGTCACTCGACACTGGCTGGTCGCGCAGGTCGAGCAGGGCGTGGGGCTTCAGTCGCCGGGCCTGCTGTTCGGCGCGTTCCAGGGCGGCTTGCAGGCCTTGCTGCGACAGATCGTTGGTCGCCGCATAGGCTTCAACGCCGTTGACGCGCACAGTGAGCATCGCCCCTTCGTCGCGGCCCAGGCTTGGTGGCTCGGCGACGTTCTTGCGCACCGACAGGTATTGGCCGGACTCGCGTACATACCGCAGGGAAAAAAACTCGGCGCCCGTGCGCAAGGCAGCGAAGCGCTGCTTGAGCTGGGGGTGGAAATCGAACATTCGGGAACCTCCTTGTTATGGAGTTGCGGGGTGAAGCGATTCGGCGGGGAGGGGTGAAACGGTTGCGCGAGGTCTAGAGTAGGCCTGCGTGGGGGTAGGATCAAGTGAAGAGGGGGTGTAGGAGGATTTACTGTGCAGCAGGGGAATTTGTGCTGAATGTGAGGGCCCCTTCGCGAGCAAGCTCGCTCCCACCTTTGAAATGCATTCCAATGTGGGAGCGAGCTTGTCTCCGGGCGGCGTTCCGACGAAGGTAGCGCCTCGGTATTACGTCTTACTGAGCAGCCGGGGTGATATCACGCATCGGCTTGCCTTTCACCGGCGCATTGCCAGCGACGTAGTAGGCAGCGGTGCTGCGCGGCAGTGGCTTGCGGCCACGGATCTTGTCGGCGATTTTCTCGGCCATCATGATCGTCGGCGCGTTCAGGTTGCCGGTGGTGATGATCGGCATGATCGAAGCATCGACCACACGCAGGCTCTGCATGCCGTGCACGCGACCTTCGCCATCCACTACGGCCATCTCGTCGGTGCCCATCTTGCACGAGCAGGACGGGTGGAACGCGGTTTCGGCGTGCTCGCGGATGAACTTGTCCAACTGCTCATCGGTTTGCACTTCGATGCCCGGGCTGATTTCGCGGCCACGGAAGGCGTCCAGTGCCGGCTGTTGCATGATTTCGCGGGTCAGGCGGATGCCGTCACGGAATTCCTGCCAGTCCTGCTCGGTGGCCATGTAGTTGAACAGGATGCTCGGGTGCTGGCGCGGATCCTTGGATTTGACCTGGATGCGGCCACGGCTCGGCGAACGCATGGAACCCATGTGCGCCTGGAAACCGTGCTCTTTCACACCGTTGCTGCCGTTGTAGTTAATCGCCACCGGCAGGAAGTGGTACTGGATGTTCGGCCATTCGAACTCTTCGCGAGTACGGATGAAACCGCCGGCTTCGAACTGGTTGCTGGCGCCGATGCCGGTACCGTTGAACAGCCACTCGGCACCGATGGCCGGCTGATTGTACCAGAGCAGCGACGGGTACAGCGAGACCGGTTGGGTGCAAGCGTATTGCAGGTACAGCTCAAGGTGGTCCTGCAGGTTTTCACCGACGCCCGGCAGGTCGTGGACCACCGGGATGTCGAGGCTTTCCAGCAGTTTTGCCGGGCCGACACCGGAGCGCTGCAGAATCTGCGGCGAAGCGATGGCGCCGGAGCACAGCAGGACTTCTTTGCGTGCTTTGGCTTCAACGCGCTCTTCCGCCGAACCGACCAGGTAACGCACGCCGACCGCACGCTTGCCTTCGAACAGAATCTTGTCGGTCAGGGCGTGGGTGACGATGGTCAGGGTCGACCGCTTCTTGGCGACGTCGAGGTAGCCACGGGCGGTGGAAGCACGACGGCCGTTCGGCGTCACGGTGCGGTCCATCGGGCCGAAGCCTTCCTGCTGGTAACCGTTCAAATCTTCGGTGCGCGGGTAACCGGCCTGCACGCCAGCTTCAACCATGGCGTGGAACAGCGGGTTGTTGCCCGCCTTCGGCGTGGTCACGCTGACCGGACCGTCGCCACCGTGGTAGTCGTTCGGGCCGATGTCGCGGGTTTCCGCTTTACGGAAGTACGGCAGGCAGTCGAGGTAGGTCCAGTCTTCCAGGCCTGGCAGTTTCGCCCAGTTGTCGTAGTCCATCGCGTTGCCACGGATGTAGCACATGCCGTTGATCAGCGAAGAACCGCCGAGGCCTTTGCCGCGACCGCATTCCATCCGGCGACCGTCCATGTGTGGCTCCGGATCGGTTTCGTACGCCCAGTTGTAGCGACGACCTTGCAGCGGGAATGCCAGTGCAGCCGGCATTTGCGTGCGGAAGTCAAAACGGTAGTCCGGGCCGCCGGCTTCGAGCAGCAGAACGGTGACGCCTTCGTCTTCAGTCAGACGGGTCGCCAGGGTGTTACCGGCCGAGCCGGCACCGATGATGATGTAATCGAATTCTTGGGACATTGAATGCACCCTCTTTAGATGTGGTCAGGTAGGACCTCGGCGAGTGCTGCGCACTCGAATCGCTGGCAAGCCAGCTCCCACAAGGATTGGGAGCTGCCACAGATTTGATGGACGACTCCAGACCTGTGGGAGCGGGCTTGCCCGCGAAGAGGCCCTCGCAGGCAATACAAGACTCGGGGCTTAGAACACCGAAACGTAATCGCCCAGCTCGACCTGTACCGATTTGATGCGTGTGTAGTTGGTCAGCGAGCTGATGCCGTTTTCACGACCCACGCCCGACTGCTTGTAACCGCCCACCGGCATTTTTGCGTCGGACTCGCCCCAGGCGTTGATCCAGCAGATACCGGCTTCCAGTTGATGAATCACGCGGTGTGCGCGGTTCAGGTCTTTGGTGACGATACCGGCGGCCAGGCCGAAGTCGGTGTCGTTGGCGCGGCGGATCACTTCTTCTTCGGTCTCGTAGGAGAGGATCGCCATCACCGGGCCAAAGATTTCTTCACGGACGATGGTCATCTCGTCGGTGCAATCGGTGAACACGGTCGGTGCAACGAAGGCGCCTTTGGCGAATTCGCCGTCGGTCAGACGCTCGCCGCCGCACAGGACGCGGGCACCTTCTTCTTTACCCTTGGCGATGTAGCCCAGCACGCTTTCCATGTGGGCGAAGCTGACCAGCGGGCCGAAGTTGGTGTTTTCGTCTTCCGGGTTGCCGATGCGGATGCGCGCTACGCGCTCGACGATCTTGGCTTCGAAAGCGGCTTTCAGGTGGCTCGGTACGAACACGCGAGTACCGTTGGTGCAAACCTGACCGGAGCTGTAGAAGTTGGCCATCATCGCGGTGTCGGCGGCGCGATCGAGGTCGGCGTCGTCGCAGATGATCAGCGGCGACTTGCCGCCCAGTTCCATGGTCACGTCTTTCAGCGACGAAGCCGAAGCGCTGGCCATGACTTTCTTGCCGGTGTCGGTGCCGCCGGTGAAGGAGACTTTTTCGATGCGCGGGTGCTCGGTCAGCCAGGTGCCGACTTCACGGCCGCTGCCGGTCAGGACGTTGAACACGCCGTTTGGCAGGCCGGCTTCGGTGTAGATCTCGGCCAGTTTCAGGGTGGTCAGCGAGGTGACTTCGCTTGGCTTGAAGATCATCGCGTTACCAGCGGCCAGGGCTGGTGCGGATTTCCACAGCGCGATCTGGATCGGGTAGTTCCACGCGCCGATACCGGCGACCACGCCCAGCGGCTCGCGACGGGTGTAGACGAAGGACGTGTCGCGCAGCGGGATCTGCTCGCCTTCGATCGCCGGCACGAGGCCTGCGTAGTATTCCAGCACGTCGGCGCCGGTGACGATGTCGACGTATTTGGTTTCGGAGTAAGCCTTGCCGGTGTCCAGGGTTTCCAGAGCAGCCAGTTCATCGTTGCGCTCGCGCAGGATGTCGACGGCGCGACGCAGGATGCGCGAACGCTCCATGGCGGTCATTGCGGCCCAGATTTTCTGGCCCTTTTCAGCGCTGACCACTGCGCGCTCGACGTCTTCCTTGGTCGCACGTTGCACTTGGGCGAGGACTTCACCGTTCGCCGGGTTGATGGCTTCGAAGGTGGCATCGCTGCCAGCGTCGGAGTACGCGCCATCGATGTAGAGTTTTTGCAGTTCGAAACGGGCCATAGTGTCCTCGCAAGTGCATTAGTGGTTGGCGTCGACCACCGCGCTGAAACTGCGGTGGCGGTTCAGGTGCCGAGCGTTTTCTGTGTGCTCTGGCTCACCTGCTTGGCCAATTGGAAATCCATGTATTCGTAAGCGATCTGTTGCGCCTGCGCCGTGTCGAAAGCGTCTCCCGACAGCGCGCCGCGCAACCACAAGCCGTCGATCAACGCTGCCAGTCCACGCGCTGCACTGCGCGCCTCTTCGAGCGGCAACACACGGCGGAACTCGCAGCACAGGTTGGAATACAGACGGTGATCGTTGATCCGCTGCAACCTGTGCAAAGACGGCTGGTGCATGCTGGTGGCCCAGAAGGCCAGCCAGGTTTTCATTGCCGGGCCATTGACCTGGCTGGCGTCGAAGTTGCCTTCGATGATCACCTGCAGATGCGCCCGTGGGCTGCTGTCTGCCAGCGCCTGACGGCGCGCGGTGACGTTCTCGCTGAGGACGTTCATCAGATACCGCATCGTGGCGGCGATCAGGCCGTTCTTGTCCTGAAAGTAATGACTGATGATGCCATTCGAGACACCGGCCAAACGGGCGATCAGCGCAATGCTGGCGTCCCCCATTCCGACCTGATCGACCGCTTGCAACGTGGCTTCGATCAGTTGTTGGCGGCGGATGGGTTGCATACCGACCTTGGGCATCTTGCACATCTCCTTAGGCCTTCCGACGGGCGATAAACGCCTATCGGATTGAGGGCCAGTCTATTTTGTTTTGATTGAACGTTCAATCAACAAAGAATAAGATCTGCGACAAATCGTCGCTGCCTACAGATTTTTTCTGCTTGTAAATGGCGATAAAACGACATCCGAAAATGCTTGAAACCTGCGTGGGGCATGGCGCGGTTCGCTATTCGATGGACGTGTTGAAAGGGCAAGACGCTCGGGGCCAGGTTTCGGATGAACGTCCGCACAGCTTTGGCCACGAAAGCGATTCGCAACGCCATTTCGGCAGGTTCGGGCTTTTTTCGGGGTGTCTTTATATCACCCGCCGGTCGGCTGCCAACTAACCGATTGGTCGGGTTCCGTGTTGCCTTGTGTTCTTCTCTCGCACTGCCTGGAGCATTTGTGCCATGAGTTCTGCCTCTCTTATAAAGACCCCGCCCGAGAAGGTGACGGTCAACGGTTGGGTGTTTTACACCTCTACCGCGTTGATTCTGTTGTTGACCGCCATTCTGATCATCGCCCCGCAAGAGGCCGGCAGATTGTTGGGTATCGCTCAGGCCTGGTTGTCGCGCAGCTTCGGCTGGTACTACATGGTGGTGATCGCCGCCTACCTGGTGTTTGTGGTGGGCCTGGCGTTTTCCTCCTACGGCAAACTCAAACTGGGCAGCAAGGACGACACCCCGGATTTCAGCTACGGCGCCTGGGCGGGGATGTTGTTCTCGTCGGGTATCGGTATTTCGCTGCTGTACTTCGGCGCCTCCGAGCCGCTGGATCATTACTTCAATCCGCCGGAAGGCGCATCGGCCACCAACATGGCCGCGCGTCAAGCTGTACAGCTGACCTTCCTGCACTGGGGCCTGCACGGCTGGGCGATCTATGCACTGGTCGGTCTGGCCGTGGCGTACTTCGCTTACCGTCATAACCAGCCATTGGCCCTGCGTTCGGCGCTGTATCCGCTGGTCGGCGAGCGTTGGGTCAAGGGCGCCGCCGGTCATGCGGTGGACGGCTTCGGTATGTTCGTGACCCTGCTGGGTCTGGTGACCAACCTGGGGATCGGTTCGCTGCAAGTGTCCTCCGGCCTGGAAAACCTGTTCGGCATGGAACACAGCAACACCAACCTGCTGATCGTGATCATCGTGATGAGCACCGTGGCGACCATCGCTGCGGTGTCCGGTGTGGAAAACGGCATCCGTCGTCTGTCCAACCTGAACATCGTGCTGTTCAGCGGTCTGCTGATTTTCGTCCTGCTGTTCGGCCCGACCCTGCACCTGCTCAACGGCTTCGTGCAGAACATCGGCGACTACCTCAACGGCGTGGTGCTGAAGACCTTCGACCTGTACGTCTATGAAGGCGACAGCGCCAAGTCCGACCGCTGGCTGGGCCTGTGGACCCTGTTCTACTGGGCGTGGTGGATTTCCTGGGCGCCATTCGTCGGCATGTTCATCGCGCGTATTTCCCGTGGGCGTACCGTGCGTGAACTGGTGGCCGGCGTGCTGCTGATCCCGCTGGGCTTCACCTTGGCCTGGTTGTCGATCTTCGGTAACTCGGCGCTGGATCTGGTGATGAACCAGGGGGCGGTGGAACTCGGCAAGACGGCGCTGGAACAGCCGTCGATGGCGATCTACCAGTTGCTGGAACACTACCCGGCGTCGAAAGTCGTCATCGGTGTGTCGATCTTCGTCGGTTTCGTGCTGTTCCTGACCCCGGCCGACTCCGGCGCGGTGATGATGGCCAACCTGTCCTGCAAGGGCGGTAACGTTGACGAAGATGCGCCGCACTGGCTGCGGATCTTCTGGTCGGTGGTGATCACGCTGGTGACCATCGGTCTGCTGTTCGCCGGTAACTTCGAAGCCATGCAAACCATGGTGGTGCTGGCCGGTCTGCCGTTCTCGGTGGTGCTGGTGTTCTTCATGTTCGGCCTGCATAAGGCGATGCGTCAGGACGTGCAGATCGAACAGGAGCAGGCGCAACTGGCCGAGCGCGGGCGTCGTGGCTTCAGCGAGCGTCTGACGCAACTGGACCTGCAACCGAGCCAATCGGTGGTGCAGCGTTTCATGGACAAGCAGGTCAGCCCGGCGCTGGAAGACGCTGCTGCACAAATGCGTGCGCAGGGTCTGGAAGTGCAGACGCTGCTGGGCAAATCCAAGCGCTGCATGGGCGTGCGCGTCGAGATGGAAGAGGGCAACCCTTTCGTCTACGAAGTGAGCCTGGATGGTTATCTGGCGACCCCGACCGAATCGGCCCAGTCCGATGAAGCGCGCCAGCGTTACTACCGCGCCGAGGTGTATCTGCACAATGGCAGCCAGGACTATGACCTGATGGGCTTCACGCAGGAGCAGATCACACGCGATGTGCTCGATCAGTTTGAAAGCCATCGGCAGCTCCTTGGCCGGGTGTATAGCTAAGTTGTAGGTGGTGCGGTGTTTCTGTCTGAAGCACCGTGCCGCATTCTTCGCGAGCAAGCCCGCTCCCACATTGGAATGCATTTCAAATGTGGGAGCGGGCTTGCTCGCGAAGGGGCCATCAGCTCCAACGCTGAACGCCCTGTATTCCGATAAACAAAAACGCCGCGATCCTCTCGCGGCGTTTTTGTGTCTGCGGGGTTCTTACCCTAGGTTCTTGCCCAGCAGCGCGTGATACAGCTCGCTGTCGCCAAGAATCCCCACCACATGATTGTTGTCGTGCAGCACCAGTTTGTTGCCGGTCTGATAACGAATCTGCAGCGCATCGCGCATGCCGATATTCGAATCCACCAGTGTCGGCTTGCGCTCCAGCGCTTCCACCGCTTGCCCCGGTGCCCAGTTCTGCAGGTTCAGCACCGAACCGTTCTGCCGCGCGCCTTTGATGGTGTTGCCTTCGGCCAGATCCAGCCACGAATCGCCACCCGGGTCGAGGCACACCGAACCGTTGATGCGTTTGCAGTTGTCCAGCGTGCGCATCAGGCTGCGGCCACACAGGACGTTGAGCGGATTGGTGTGGGCCACGAAGGTGCGCACATAGTCGTCCGCCGGATTGAGCACGATCTCTTCCGGCACGCTGTACTGGATGATCCGGCCGTCCTTCATGATCGCGATGCGGCTGCCCAGTTTGAGCGCCTCGTCGAGGTCGTGACTGACAAACACGATGGTCTTGCTCAGCTTGCGTTGCAGCTCCAGCAGTTCGTCCTGCAGGCCCTGACGGATCAGCGGGTCGAGTGCCGAGAACGGTTCGTCCATCAGCAGAATATCGGCGTCCATCGCCAGCGCCCGGGCCAGGCCGACACGCTGCTGCATGCCGCCGGAGAGTTCATCGGGCTTCTTGTTGCGCCATTGAGTCAGGCCGACCAGTTCGAGCTTGTCGTCCACCAGCTTGCGCCGTTCCTTCTCCGGGCGACCCTGCATTTCCAGACCGAAGCTGATGTTCTCGCGCACGGTCAGCCATGGCATCAGGGCGAACTTCTGGAACACCATGGCGATGCGTTTGGTGCGCATCATCTTCAGTTCGGCCGGGGTGCAGGAGGCGATGTCGATCTGCTTGCCTTCGTGCTCGACGAACAGCTTGCCGCGGCTCACGGTGTTGAGGCCGTTGATGCAGCGCAGCAGGCTCGACTTGCCGGAGCCGGACAGGCCCATCAGCACGCAGATCTCGCCCTTGTTGATATCCAGCGTGGCTTTTTCCACACCGACGATCTGTCCGGTCTTTTTCAGGATCTCGTTACGCGTCATGCCCTGATCCAGCAGCTTGAGCGCCTCGCGTGGATCCTTGGAGAAGATTACGTCGACGTCTTCGAAGCGAATTATGCTCATGCGTCACCCCCTACTTTGGCGTCGGGTTGTTTGCAGATACGGTCGAGCATGATCGCCAGCAGTACGATCGCCAGGCCCGCTTCGAAGCCCAGGGCGATATCAGCAGTGTTCAGTGCGTTGACCACCGGTTTGCCGAGTCCGTCGGCGCCCACCAGTGCCGCGATCACCACCATCGACAGCGACAGCATGATGCACTGGGTGATGCCGGCAGCGATGCTCGGCATGGCGTGAGGCAGTTCGATCCGTGAGAGCAATTGGCGACGCGAGCAGCCGAAGGCCTTGCCGGCGTCCATCAGTTCTTGCGGGACATCGCGGATGCCCAGGTAGGTCAGGCGGATCGGCGCAGCGATGGCGAACACCACCGTGGAGATCAGGCCCGGCACCACACCCAGCCCGAAGAGGGTCAGGGTAGGAATGAGGTAAACGAAGGTCGGTACGGTCTGCATCAGATCGAGTACCGGACGCATTAATGTGTAGAACATCGGCTTGTGCGCGGCGACGATGCCCAACGGCACGCCGATGACCACGCAGACCAGGGTCGCGAACATGACCTGGGCGAGGGTTTCCATGGTTTCCTGCCAGTACCCCAGGTTGAGGATCAGCAGGAACGAGGCAATCACAAAAACAGTCAGCCCCCATTTGCGCTGGATGAAATGTGCGAGCAGGGCAATGAGGCCGATCAACACAAAAGGATTGAACCAGGTCAGCGCAAACGTCACGCCGTGGATCATCGTTTCCAGTGTCACGGCGATTGCGTCGAAGGTGCTGGCGCCGTGTTGCGTCAACCATTCAACGAAGCCCGCGATGTACTGGCCTAAAGGGATTTTCTGATCAATCAGCATGGTAGTGAACGTCCGCATGCAAGGAATAAACAGCCCGGGCGAGCGAACTCGCCCGGCGTAAGGCAATTACTGTGCGAGCTTGGCTTTCACGGCCTCCAGGCCTGGTTTACCGTCAATGGTGGTCACGCCAGCGAGCCAGGTATCGAGCACCTGTGGATTCTTTTTCAGCCAGGCCTTGGCGGCCGCGTCAGGCTTCATCTTGTCGTCGAGGATGTTGCCCATCAGCTCGCTTTCCATGTCGACGGTGAACTCCAGGTTTTTCAGCAACTGACCGACGTTGCTGCATTCGGTGCTGTAGCCCTTGCGAGTGTTGGTCGCCACGGTGGCAGCACCGAAATCGGGGCCGAAAAAGTCATCGCCGCCGGTCAGGTATTGAATCTTGAAGCGCTTGTTCATTGGGTGCGGCGCCCAGCCGAGGAAGACCACGGCGGTGTCGCGTTTCTGCGCACGATCGACCTGCGAGAGCATGCCCGCTTCGGACGACTCGACGACCTTGAAGCCGGCGGTTTTCAAGCCGAAGGCGTCTTTGTCGATCATGCTCTGGATCAGGCGGTTGCCGTCGTTGCCAGGCTCGATGCCGTAGATCTTGCCATCGAGCTCTTTCTTGAATTTGGCGATGTCGGCGAAGTCATGCAGCCCTTTGTCATACAGCGCCTGCGGCACGGCGAGGGTGTACTTGGCGCCCTTGAGGTTGGTGCGCACGGTTTCCACGGTGCCGGCGTCACGGTAGGCCTTGATGTCGTTTTCCATGGTCGGCATCCAGTTACCGAGGAACACGTCCATGTTCTTGCCGTCGGCCAGCGACTTGTAGGTCACGGGCACGGAAATCATGGTGGTCTTGGTCTTGTAGCCGAGCGCATCGAGCACCACCGAGGTGGTGGCGGTGGTGGCGGTGATGTCGGTCCAGCCGACATCGGAGAAGTTCACGGTACTGCACTGAGCGGGTTCTGCAGCTTGAGCCAGTAACGGCAGACTCAGCATGGCGGCCAACAACAACGACGGGGAACCTTTCATGGATGGACTCCTTGGTGTTTTTTTTGGCAGTGTTCCGACTGGACCACCGCACTTATAGGTTGCGGTTGGATGGCGTTCTGGAGACAGCTCTACCACGGCGCCTTGCAATCGAGTCATAACGATCATGTACCAGTGAAAATCTGACGCCTACAGGGTGGGTCGTATCCAGTACAGGGATGGTCGCATCCAGTGTCAGTGACGTCGTTTACAGCTTTTTTCTGCTCCGTCTGGCCATCTGAACCGCATAAAAACGGCGAAAACACGGGAGAAAACCGGCACGGCGTTGGTGGGCATGAGTGCGTCGGTGTCAGACGCCGAGCGACCCGGCAAAAGCCTGATGATGCGGGCATTCCGGCGGATCGCAGCTTGAGCGTAGCAGCTCCGCCAGCGGGCGCTTAATGCCCGGGAACGGCATCCTCAGGAGCTCTGCAGCAATGGCTATCAGCGTTTTCGACCTGTTCAAGATCGGCATTGGCCCGTCCAGTTCTCACACCGTCGGGCCGATGCGCGCCGCCGCCCTGTTTGTCGAGTCGTTGCGCGACAAATTCCTGCTGGAGCAGGTACGACGTATAGAAGTGCAACTGTTCGGTTCGCTGTCGGCCACCGGTATCGGGCACGGCAGCGACAACGCGGTGATCATGGGCCTGATGGGCGAGTGGCCGGACGCAATCGACCCGTCGCAGATCGGCCCGCGGATTCAGGCGCTGCGTGAAACCCACACACTTCTGCTGGATGGGCGCTTGTCGGTGCCGTTTGTCTGGGCCCGCGACATGCGTCTGATCGACGAGAACCTGCCGTTCCACCCCAACGCCATGACCCTGATTGCCGAAGGCGATCACGGCGAGATTCATCGTGACACCTACTATTCGGTCGGTGGCGGTTTTGTCGTGGATCAAGCGCAGGCATCCAGTGGCGTGGTCGATCTGGATCGCACCGAATTGCCCTATGACTTTTCCAGCGCGGTGGAGCTGCTGGAGCTGTGCAAACAGAACAACCTGCGCGTCGCCGAATTGATGATGGCCAACGAAAAGGTCTGGCGCAGCGAAGAGGAAATCCGTGCCGGGCTGATGAAGTTGTGGCGGGCGATGCAGGATTGCGTCGAGCAGGGCCTCAAGCACGAAGGCATCCTCCCCGGCGGCCTCAATGTGCGGCGCCGTGCTGCCAAGCTGCATCGCAGCCTGCAGGAATTGAACAAACCCAACGTGATCGGCTCGACCCTCAGTGCCATGGAGTGGGTCAACCTGTTTGCCCTCGCGGTCAACGAAGAAAACGCGGCGGGTGGGCGCATGGTCACCGCACCGACCAATGGCGCGGCGGGGATTATCCCGGCGGTGTTGCACTACTTCATGAAGTTCAGCGAAGCGGTCACCGACGCCAACGTGGTCGACTACTTTCTGGGGGCGGCGGCGGTGGGCATTCTGTGCAAGAAGAACGCTTCGATCTCCGGTGCCGAAGTCGGCTGCCAGGGTGAGGTCGGTTCGGCCTGTGCGATGGCGGCGGCGGGGCTGGCGGAGATTCTCGGCGCGACGCCGGAGCAATTGTGCAACGCGGCGGAAATCGGCTTGGAACATAACCTCGGATTGACCTGCGATCCGGTGGGTGGACTGGTGCAGGTGCCGTGCATCGAGCGCAACGCGATTGCCGCGGTGAAGGCGATCAACGCGGCGCAGATGGCCTTGCGCGGGGATGGTCAGCACTTCATCTCGCTTGACCGGGTGATCCGCACCATGCGTGATACCGGCGCGGATATGCATGACAAATATAAGGAGACGTCACGTGGTGGGTTGGCGGTCAGTGCGGTTGAGTGCTGAATCAGCAATACCGAGTGGAATTCTTCGCGAGCAAGCCCGCTCCCACAGTGGATCTACAGTGAACACAGAATTTGTGAACACCCGGTTCCAATGTGGGAGCGGGCTTGCTCGCGAAGGGGCCAGACCAGTCAAAACTGCTCACCAAGTGCACACGCTAATCAAATCACGCCACCTTTTGGCGCGTCGCAATCAGATAAGAGTGTTTCCCACCCACAGTGCGCCATTCGCACCCCCTACCGTCCGTCACCCGTGCCTGCGGTGACACTCTGAAACAACCCCGCGCAAGCCTGTTCCCACAAGTGCTACCGATCTGCTCACAGGCAGCGGGGCAGGGCTTTCAACGCCGCTGATGGCACTTCGAAATACCTTTCGTCGGACGTCTTGAATAGACACGTCGCGACGTCGTTTTCAGGAGTTATTGAACAGCCATTCAATTTTAGGCATGGCAATTGCTCTGTCATAACAAAGCCCGTCTCCCACGCGAGAACGCTGGCAATAACAAGAGCCTCCGCCTGAGGCCATCACCCGCTTTGTGTGAGGAGATACCGCGATGACGTCGTTCAACTCCGGGGCCCAACCCCAGAACCGTGCGCCTCAATCCATCGGCTTTCTGCTGCTGGACAATTTCACGCTGATTTCCCTGGCCTCTGCGGTAGAACCGCTACGCATGGCCAACCAATTGTCCGGTCGTGAGCTGTATCGCTGGAGCACCCTGACGGTCGATGGCGGCCAGGTGTGGGCCAGTGACGGTCTGCAAATCACCCCCGATGCCTCCATGCACAAAGCCCCGCCCCTGGACACCGTGATCGTCTGCGGCGGCATTGGCATTCAACGCACCGTGACCCGTGAACACGTGTCCTGGTTGCAGAGCCAGGCCCGTCAATCGAAACGTCTCGGCGCCGTGTGCACCGGCAGCTGGGCTTTGGCTTGCGCCGGTCTGCTCGACGGTTTCGATTGCAGCGTGCACTGGGAATGTCTGGCGGCGATGCAGGAAGCTTTCCCCCGCGTGGCGATGAGCACTCGTCTGTTCACCCTCGACCGTAACCGTTTCACCAGCTCCGGCGGCACCGCGCCGCTTGACATGATGCTGCACCTGATCAGCCGCGATCACGGTCGTGAACTGTCTGCTGCGATCTCGGAAATGTTTGTCTACGAGCGTATCCGCAACGAGCAGGATCACCAGCGTGTGCCGCTCAAGCACATGCTCGGTACCAACCAGCCGAAGCTGCAGGAAATCGTCGCGCTGATGGAAGCCAATCTGGAAGAGCCGATCGACCTCGACGAACTGGCGGTGTACGTCGCCGTGTCGCGTCGACAGCTGGAGCGCCTGTTCCAGAAATACCTGCATTGCTCGCCGTCGCGCTACTACCTCAAGCTGCGCCTGATCCGTGCGCGGCAACTGCTGAAGCAGACGCCGATGTCGATCATCGAAGTGGCGTCGGTGTGTGGTTTCGTCTCGACCCCGCACTTCTCCAAGTGCTATCGCGAATACTTCGGCATTCCACCGCGTGACGAACGCGTAGGCTCCAACACCACCCAGCAAGTGGCGATGATGCCACTGCCGCAGGCAATCGTGATGTCGCCGCTGTCGGGGCCGCTGTCGGCGTTGAGTCAGGCGCGTAATGAGTCGACGTTTGCCAGCGTAAGGCTGTAGACCGGACAGTTTTTGTGGCGAGGGAGCTTGCTCCCGCTCGAGCGCGAAGCGCTCGTAAAATCTGCGAATGCGATTTATCTGGAATAGTGCATCTGCCGGTTTGGGGCCGCTTCGCGGCCCAGCGGGAGCAAGCTCCCTCGCCACAGTTGCTCGTCAGGCGCTGCGGGTCTGTTGGTATTGCGCCAATGCCGGCAACAACTGCTTGTCGATCGCCTGACGCACCGCTGGCTGGATACTGGCGCCGCTGGTGTACATGTCCTTGACCATCTTGCGCAGTTCAAACGCGCGAACATTATCCAGACCGCGCACCGCGCACTCACAGGCCTGCTCGGCGGTTGAGCCGCTCGGCACCTGAAACCCCAATGCCTTGAGCTGGCCCAACAGGTCTTCCTGATCGATCAAATCGGCGTACATCATGGCGCGCATCCTTCTTCGGTAACGGAGGTCGTGGCTCGATTCTGGTAGGCACGGGAAGTGACGGCAAGGGCGATTTGTCGCAGTGGCTGCGACGGCTATGAACAGGTCGTTTTCGGCTAACTGACCGCCCAGGGGAGTGGGCACACTGGCCTCAGCTCGCTACACGACGGTTTGGTCACCCTCGACTGGCAGCTCCTCAACAGTACCCTCTGCCCCGATCCTGTCACGGCTTGTATCGGGGCTTTTTTTGCGTGCCGCATGCTTACCGTGCCGGTGGCAAAGCGATGATGCGACCGACATAGGCGGGGGCGGGTAGATCGGACTGCTCGGCGATGATGGCTTGCAGGCGGCTCAGGGTGTCCGTAGTGAAAGGCGCCGAACGCGGGCCGGCGAGGTCGACGTGCAGCAGCATCTGCTCGTTGCCGGCCAGTTCCTTGTCGTCACCGGGAAGGTGCAGGCTGTGATAGAGGTGCAGGCGTTTGCTGTCGTGACCGATGATCTGCGTGCGCACTTCGACCTCGGCGTCGAGCTTCACTTCGTGCAGATAATTGAGGTGCAGTTCGAGGGTGAACAGCGAATGACCGCTGGCTTCGCGGTTGTTGCTGTCCATGCCGAGGCGATCCATCAAGGCGTCGGTGGCGTAGCTGAAGATCAGCAGGTAGAAGGCGTCGCGCAGGTGGCCGTTGTAGTCGACCCAGTCGGGGATGATGCGGGTTTGGTAGGTGGTGAGGCTGGGCATGGTGTCAGATCCAACATTGATGGTGGCTGGGCTGCCGTCTTCGCGAGCAAGCCCGCTCCCACATTGGAATGCGCTCACCTGTGGGAGCGGGCTTGCTCGCGAAGGGGCCGGAACTGCTGAGCAAGGATTACTCGCTGAAACTCATTCCATGCTTCTCCTTGGTGGTCTTCACAGCCTCCAGCACCGCCAGCAGGCAGTCATCACGATAGCGCTCCAGCGCGGAAATGCTGTGGCGGCCGAGCTGATCAGTGGTGCCATCGACCACATCGTCAATCAACTTGTCGGTCAGCTCCGGTGCCGGCAGATAGGTCCACGGCAACTGCAACGCCGGGCCGAACTGCGACATGAAGTGACGCATTCCGGCATCGCCACCGGCGAGGGTGTAGGTCAGGAAAGTGCCCATGAATGACCAGCGCAGCCCGGCGCCAAAACGGATCGCGTCGTCGATCTCGCCAGTCGTCGCTACGCCGTCGTTGACCAGGTGCAGCGCCTCACGCCACAGCGCTTCGAGCAGACGGTCAGCGATGAATCCCGGTACTTCCTTGCGCACATGCAGCGGGCGCATGCCGAGGGATTCGTAGACTTTCATTGCCGCTTGTATAGCTTCCGGTGCGGTGTGCTTGCCACCGACCACTTCCACCAGCGGCAACAGGTAAACCGGATTGAACGGATGGCCGACCACGCAGCGTTCCGGGTGGGTCGAGCTCTCGTAGAACTCACTCGGCAACAGGCCCGAGGTGCTGGAGCCGATCAGCGCATTGGGCTTGGCGGCCGAGCTGATTTTGCTGTGCAGTTCCAGTTTCAGGTCAAGGCGTTCCGGAGCGCTTTCCTGAATGAAATCTGCGTCGCGCACGCACTCCTCGATGGTCGCGACAAAGCGCAAGCGATCCTGCGAGGCGCCGGGCGCCAGACCGTTTTTCTCCAGCGCGCCCCAGGCATTCGCCACACGTTTGCGCAGCGCGGCTTCAGCGCCGGGCGCCGGGTCCCAGGCCACCACGTCGAGGCCATGGGCGAGGGCGCGCGCAACCCAGCCGCTGCCGATGACACCGCTGCCAAGGGCGGCGAAGGTTTTGATGTTGGTGATAAAACTCATAGAAACTCCCTGAAAAAGGTGTTTCCTGTAGGAGCTGCCGAAGGCTGCGATCTTTTGATTTTGATTTTTTGAAGCAAGATCAAAAGATCGCAGCCTTCGGCAGCTCCTACAGGTGAAATCGGGGGGCAGTCAGGGCCCCATTTTTTTGCTGGTGGTTAGCCGCGCTGGGTCAGGCCCATCTTCTTGCGGCCCTCAGCCGGGGTCAGCACGCGGGCGCCGAGGCGGCTGAGGATCTCGCTGGCGCGTTCGACCAGTTGGCCATTGGTTGCCAGCACACCCTTGTCCAGCCACAGGTTGTCCTCCAGCCCGACCCGCACGTTGCCGCCGAGCAGTACCGCTTGCGCGGCCATCGGCATCTGCATCCGGCCAATGCCGAACCCGGCCCAGACCGCATCGGCCGGCAGGTTGTCGACCATGGCTTTCATGGTGGTGGTGTCAGCCGGCGCGCCCCACGGGATGCCCAGGCACAGTTGGAACAACGGGTTGTCGAGCAAACCTTCCTTGATCAGCTGCTTGGCGAACCACAGGTGACCAGTGTCGAAAATCTCCAGCTCGGCCTTCACCCCCAGCTCGGTAATGCGTCTGGCGCCAGCGCGCAGTTGCGCCGGGGTCGAGACGTAAATGGTGTCGCCGTCGCCGAAGTTCAGCGTGCCGCAATCAAGGGTGCAGATTTCCGGCAGCAGCTCTTCGACGTGGGCCAGGCGGGTCAGCGGGCCGACCAGATCAGTGTTCGGGCCGAACTCCATCGGGTGCTCGCCGGCACCGATTTCCAGGTCGCCGCCCATGCCGGCGGTGAGGTTGACGATGATGTCGACGTCGGCTTCGCGGATGCGCTCCATCACTTCGCGGTACAGCGCCACGTCGCGGCTGAACTTGCCGGTCTGCGGGTCGCGCACATGGCAGTGCACAACCGTGGCACCGGCCTTGGCGGCTTCCACGGCGGCAGCTGCGATCTGTTTCGGGGTGACCGGCACATGCGGGCTCTTGGCGGTCGTGTCGCCAGCACCGGTGAGTGCGCAGGTGATGATGACGTCGTGGTTCATGGTGCGGTTTCCTTCAGGCGTGATGGGTCTGTTCGCAGCCCTTTTTCAGGCTGCGAAGGGTTGATTCGGGGTACGTTATTGGCTGGTCAGTTGCAGGTTTTCAGCCGCCGGTTTGCCGTCGAAGGTGGTCACACCTTCCAGCCAGCGCTGCTTGTCTTCGGGGTGATCCTTGAGCCATTGCTTGGCCGACTCGAAGGCGTCCTTGTGATCGAGCAGTGGCTGCATCATCCGGCTCTCGTCTTCGGCGGTGAACGTCAGGTTGCTCAGCAGGCGACCGACGTTCGGGCATTGCTCGGCGTATTTCGGCGCGGTGACGGTCCACACCGTGGCCATGCCTTCGTTCGGGCCGAGGGCGTCGTCGCTGCCGGTGAGGTAAGTCATTTTCACGTTGACGTTCATCGGGTGCGGCGCCCAGCCGAAGAACACCACGGCCTCCTTGCGGCGTACGGCGCGGTCGACGGCGGCGAGCATTCCGGCTTCGCTGGACTCGACCAGCTGGAACTTGCCGAGGCCGAACTGGTTTTTGGCGATCATCGCCTTGATCTGCGTGTTGGCGCCCGAGCCCGGTTCGATGCCGTAGATCTTGCCGCCCAGTTCCTTCTCGAATCTGGCGATGTCGGCGAAGGTTTTCAGGCCCTTGTCGGCCAGATAAGTCGGCACGGCGAGGGTCGCGCGGGCGTCCTTCAGGCTCGGGGCTTCGAGGACTTTGACCTGGTTGGCGTCGACGAACGGGGTGATGGTCTGGGTCATCAGCGGGTTCCAGTAACCGAGGAACAGGTCCAGCCGCTGATCGCGAATCCCGGCGAAGATGATTTGCTGGGAGGCGCTGGTTTGTTTGGTGTTGTAGCCGAGGCCATCGAGCAGCACCTGGGTCATGGCACTGGTGGCGATCACGTCGGTCCAGTTGACTACGCCCATGCGTACGTTCTGGCACGACGCGGGTTCGGCTGCCATGACGCTGGCGCTCAAGAAAGCGGTACCGCTGAGTGCAAGAACGCAGCTGCTGATCAGTCGTTTCATGTCGGGTTCCTCGGCAGGTCGTTATTGTGAGTTCCGGCGTCTGCGCGCCGGTGATGCCAAGTTACGCAGCAACGGCCCCGTGAAAGCGCACTGCGGCGACTGGCATTTGCACTGTAGCGACCTGTGCGCTTGAACGCTGATGACAATCGGCGTATCAACGTTCCACGCTACCCGCTAACCGAGTGCGCCCATGTCCCAGGATTTCTACTTTCTGCTGATGCCGGGGTTCTCCGCCATCGGCTTCATCTCTGCGATCGAACCGCTGCGGGTGGCCAACCGCTTTCGCGGCGAGCTGTACCGTTGGCATGTGCTCAGCGCCGACGGCGGGGCGGTGCTGGCGAGCAACGGCATGTCGGTCAACGCCGACGCGGCGCTGGAGCCGCTGAAAAAGGGCGCGACGCTGCTGGTGGTCGCCGGGTTCGAACCGCTGAAGTTCGCCACGCCAACGCTGGAGCACTGGCTGCGCCGGCTGGACAACGAAGGCGTGACCCTCGGCGCCATCGACACCGGTAGTTTCGTCCTCGCCGAAGCCGGCCTGCTCGACGGTCATCGCCTGACCCTGCACTGGGAAGCCATTGATGCGTTCAAGGAATCTTATCCACAGCTCAGCGTCACCCAGGAGCTGTTCGAGATCGACCGCCGACGCATCACCTCGGCGGGCGGCACCGCCTCCATCGATTTGATGCTCGACCTGATCGCCCAGGCCCATGGCCCGCAACTGGCGATTCAGGTCAGCGAGCAGTTTGTATTGGGGCGGATTCGTCCGCGCAAGGACCACCAGCGCATGGAAGTCGCCACGCGCTACGGCATCAGCAACAAGAAACTGGTGCAAGTGATTGGCGAGATGGAACAGCACAGCGAACCACCGCTGACCACACTGCAACTGGCGGAATCGATCAAGGTGACGCGGCGACAGCTGGAGCGTTTGTTTCGGCTGCACCTGAACGACACGCCGAGCAATTTCTATCTGCGTCTGCGATTGGAGAAAGCCCGGCAGCTGTTGCGCCAGACCGACATGAGCGTGCTCGAAGTCAGCATCGCCTGCGGCTTTGAATCACCGTCGTATTTCACCCGCAGCTACCGCGCGAAGTTCGCCCGCTGCCCTCGCGAAGACCGGCGTACCGCCAACGCCTGAATGGATGCACACAAAACCAATGTGGGAGCGGGCTTGCTCGCGAATGCGGTGTGACAGTCAATTCATTTGGCAACTGATCCACCGCATTCGCGAGCAAGCCCGCTCCCACATTTTGATCTTCTGTGTCTGGAGGATCGGGTTACTTCTTCACCAACGCCGAACACGCCGCCTTGTAAGCCTCATGCTGATACTTGTTCAGCGTCCCCGGCAGCTCAAAGTTGTGCTTCTTGGCCTGCGCATTGATCGTCTGCGGCGACAACAACGTCACCTCACACCCGTCCAGCAACTGAAACACACCCTCGATCTTGAACGTGGTCGGCCCACCGGCAAACTCACCCTTCTTGCTGCGCTTCTTGATCGCAATCCGGTCAATCGAATGCTCGCGTACAAACGACGCCACCTGTGCCGCGAAGCGTTTGACGTTGGCCGCCTCGTCATCATCGTCGAGGGCGATTTTCTTGGTGTTGAGCGCCACATGGCTCAGCGTTGCCCCGTCAAGGGAGGCCACGGCGATGATCGCTTCGCTGCCTTTGATTTCGATGCCGCAGATGTTCATGGGAATTCCTTTGAATGAAGAGGGCAGCCTACAACTCAAGCTGATTGGCGGTGATGCCGAACGCTGCGGCAATTTTCTCCCGAGTTGCCTTGCGTGGCTTCGCTACCGTTTCCTGTTGAGCGAACGCCGGCTGGGAAATTCCCAGACGTTTCGCCACTTCTTCCTGAGTCAGGTTCAGGTGTTCGCGCCAGGCACGGATCGGTGTCGCCCCGTCAACCATGCGGCTCACCACCTCATGCGGGATCAGATCGGGCTGCATTTTCTGTGCGACGTATTGAGCGTAGGGTATGACTACGAAGGCCGGGTTGCCCTCGGCATCTTTGATGATCTGGATGTCGGCAGGTGGATTCATGGCGTTGGAAATATAAGTCTTTTATAAGATTTTCGAATCTTTACTTATATTTCCCAGTCGGCCAATCAACAACGTTTGTCGGCGTGTTGCCGAACTTCCAGGATCACTCCTGCCCAATCGACTCCAAAAACTCCGACCGTTCGTCACTCATCCGCGCCACACAGTCATTCTGCGAAATCTTGAACGCCTTGCTGCCTTCGGTGGCGGGGAACGCTTCTACCGCGCAATCGGCGTCGCGGGTTTTCAGCCATTGTTGCTGGGCGGTTTTGAGTTTTGCGGTGATGTCGGCCAGTTGCGCGGCGTTTTTGCCGTAGGTGGCCTGCATGCGTTCGTTGAGGCTGGCGTAGTTGTCCTTGAGCAGGTCTTCGGCGGTGGTGCGGCTGTAGGTCGAGCATTCCAGGGTCTGGACGTCGTTTTCCACCGCGTCGCACGGGTTGTTGTCGGTGTCTTCGGCGGCGTGTACGCCGGTCGCAATCAGTGCCAAGGCCAGGAAGATCGATTTCATTGATGTCGCCGCTCTAATCCAGTGGTGTATCCAAGATGCGCCAGATTCTGGCTCAAGCTTGCGGGCTTGAACAGGTGGCTGGTCGGGTCGCCTGATGACGCTTTGTCGCGGATTGACGCTTTCGGCAATTCCCCTGTCGTTTTTGCACCCGGTCGCCCCGGCACCGAGGCATATGCTGGCCCCAAAGCGCCGGCAGACGATTCGGCGCATGAATCGCCAATAAGGGGACGCCTGATGAGCCCAGCCGAATTACACGCCGACAGCATCGTTATCGACGGTCTGATCATTGCCAAATGGAACCGCGAGCTGTTCGAAGACATGCGCAAGGGCGGTCTGACGGCGGCCAACTGCACTGTGTCGGTGTGGGAAGGCTTTCAGGCGACTGTGAACAATATCGCCGCCAGCCAGAAGCTGATCCGCGAAAACAGCGACCTGGTGATGCCGGTGCGCACCACCGCCGACATCCGTCGCGCCAAGGAACAGGGCAAGACCGGCATCCTCTTCGGCTTCCAGAATGCCCACGCGTTCGAAGACCAGATCGGCTATGTCGAGGTGTTCAAGCAGCTCGGCGTCGGCATCGTGCAGATGTGCTACAACACCCAGAACCTGGTGGGCACCGGGTGCTACGAGCGTGATGGCGGCCTGTCGGGCTTCGGTCGCGAAATCGTCGCTGAGATGAACCGCGTCGGCGTGATGTGCGACCTGTCCCACGTCGGCTCCAAGACGTCCGAAGAAGTCATCCTCGAATCGAAAAAACCGGTCTGCTATTCCCACTGCCTGCCGTCGGGTCTGAAAGAGCACCCGCGCAACAAGTCCGATGCTGAACTGAAGTTCATCGCTGACCACGGCGGTTTTGTCGGCGTGACCATGTTCGCGCCGTTCCTCGCCAAGGGCATCGATTCGACCATCGACGATTACGCCGAAGCCATCGAATACACCATGAACATTGTCGGCGAAGACGCCATCGGCATCGGCACCGACTTCACCCAGGGTCACGGCCAGGACTTCTTCGAATACCTGACCCACGACAAGGGCTATGCCCGTCGTCTGACCAGCTTCGGCAAGATCATCAACCCGCTGGGCATCCGCACCGTCGGCGAGTTCCCGAACCTGACCGAAACCCTGCTCAAGCGCGGCCATTCCGAGCGCGTGGTGCGCAAGATCATGGGCGAGAACTGGGTCAACGTCTTGAAAGATGTTTGGGGCGAATAAGCCACCGCACTTCTGAATCCTTTCCCCCGGCCGTCCGCGCCGGGGGCAATACACAAATTTTTCTGGAGTTAAGTTTCCATGGCCAAGATCGCCCCGCAATTGCCAATCGAAGTCGACAGCGAGACCGGTGTCTGGACCTCCGACGCCCTGCCGATGCTCTATGTGCCACGGCATTTCTTCGTCAACAACCACATGGGTATCGAGGAAGTGCTGGGCGCCGAAGCCTATGCCGAAATCCTCTACAAGGCTGGCTACAAGTCCGCCTGGCACTGGTGTGAAAAAGAAGCCGAATGCCACGGCCTGGAAGGCGTCGCGGTGTTCGAACACTACATGAAACGCCTGTCGCAACGCGGCTGGGGCCTGTTCAAGATTCAGGACATCGACCTCGACAAAGGCACCGCCAGCGTCAAGCTCGAACACTCGGCATTCGTCTATGTGTACGGCAAGGTCGGGCGCAAGGTCGACTACATGTTCACCGGCTGGTTTGCCGGCGCCATGGATCAGATCCTCGCTGCACGTGGCAGCAAGATTCGTACGGTGGCCGAGCAAGTCTACGGTGGCTCCGAAGAAGGCCACGACGACGGCCTGTTCACCGTCAAGCCGTTGTAAGTCGAGGAACCCGCCATGGCTTTCGAAGCAATGTTCCAGCCGATCCAGATCGGCAAACTGACCATCCGCAACCGCGTGCTCAGCACCGCGCACGCCGAGGTCTACGCAACTGACGGCGGCATGACCACCGACCGCTACGTCAAATACTACGAAGAGAAAGCCAAGGGCGGCATCGGCCTGGCGATCTGTGGCGGTTCTTCCAGCGTGGCCATCGACAGCCCGCAAGGCTGGTGGAAATCGGTGAACCTGGCAGACGACCGGATCATCCCGCACTTCCAGAATCTGGCCGACGCCATGCACAAGCATGGCGCCAAGATCATGATCCAGATTACCCACATGGGCCGTCGCTCGCGCTGGGACGGCGAGCACTGGCCGACCCTGCTGTCGCCGTCGGGCATCCGCGAGCCGGTGCACCGTGCGACCTGCAAGACCATCGAGCCGGAAGAAATCTGGCGGGTGATCGGCAACTACGCCACTGCTGCGGCACGGGCCAAGGCCGGTGGCCTGGACGGCGTCGAATTGTCTGCCGTGCACCAGCACATGATTGACCAGTTCTGGAGCCCGCGCGTCAACAAGCGTACTGACGAGTGGGGCGGCAGCTTCGAGAACCGCATGCGTTTCGGCCTCGAAGTGATCAAGGCTGTGCGCAAGGCAGTCGGTGACGATTTTTGCGTCGGTATCCGTATCTGCGGTGACGAATTCCACCCGGACGGCCTGTCCCACGAGGACATGAAACAGATCGCCAAGTATTACGACGACACCGGCATGATCGATTTTATTGGTGTCGTGGGTTCAGGGTGCGACACCCACAACACCCTGGCCAACGTGATCCCCAACATGAGTTATCCACCGGAGCCGTTCCTGCACCTGGCGGCCGGGATCAAGGAAGTGGTGAAAGCGCCGGTGCTGCACGCGCAGAACATCAAGGACCCGAACCAGGCTACGCGCATCCTTGAAGGTGGTTACGTCGACATGGTCGGCATGACCCGCGCGCACATCGCCGACCCGCACCTGATCGCCAAGATCAAGATGGGCCAGGTCGACCAGATCAAACAGTGCGTCGGCGCCAACTACTGCATCGACCGCCAGTACCAGGGTCTGGACGTGCTGTGCATCCAGAACGCCGCGACGTCCCGTGAATACATGGGCGTGCCGCACATCATCGAGAAATCCACCGGGCCGAAACGCAAAGTCGTGGTGGTCGGTGCCGGCCCGGCCGGGATGGAAGCCGCGCGCGTGGCGGCCGAACGGGGCCACGACGTGACCCTGTTCGAGAAGAAAGAATTCATCGGTGGGCAGATCACTACCGCGTCGAAAGCGCCGCAGCGTGACCAGATCGCCGGTATCACCCGCTGGTTCCAGCTGGAGCTGGCGCGGCTGAAAGTCGACCTGCGTCTGGGTACAGCGGCCGATGCAGCAACCATCCTCGATCTGCGTCCGGACGTGGTGGTGCTGGCCGTCGGTGGGCATCCGTTCCTTGAGCAGAACGAGCACTGGGGCGCCGCCGAAGGGTTGGTGGTCAGCAGTTGGGACGTGCTCGACGGCAAGGTGGCGCCGGGCAAGAACGTGCTGGTCTACGACACCATTTGCGAGTTCACCGGCATGTCGGTCGCCGACTTCCTCGCCGACAAGGGCAGCCAGGTCGAGATCGTCACCGACGACATCAAACCGGGTGTGGCCATCGGCGGGACATCGTTCCCGACTTACTACCGCAGCATGTACCCGAAAGAAGTGATCATGACCGGCGACATGATGCTGGAGAAGGTCTACCGCGAAGGCGACAAGCTGGTGGCGGTGCTGGAGAACGAATACACCGGCGCCAAAGAGGAGCGGGTGGTTGATCAGGTGGTGGTGGAAAACGGCGTGCGTCCGGATGAAGAGCTGTATTACGGACTCAAGGACGGTTCGCGCAACAAGGGTCAGATCGACATCGATGCCTTGTTCGCGATCAAGCCGCAGCCATCGCTGAGTACCACCGGCGACGGCTACTTGCTATTCCGTATCGGCGACTGCGTGGCGCAGCGTAATACCCATGCTGCGATCTACGACGCCCTGCGGTTGTGCAAAGACTTCTAAGGACTTGCACATGACCCCTGTGGGAGCGAGCTTGCTCGCGAATGCATTCTGTCAGTTCTGCATGAGTTGACTGATCCAGCGCTTTCGCGAGCAAGCCCGCTCCCACAGTAATGCAGACCGTGTTTCTCCAGGCTGTACTGGTGGGAGCTTCACCATGTTGAACACCCTTCTTCCAATCCTGTTGTTCGCTGCCCTGGGCCTTGGTGTCCTCGGCGCGTTGCGGCGGGTGGCCATGTGGCGTCGGGGCCGGGCCTCGAAGGTCGATCTGCTCGGCGGCCTGTTCGCCATGCCCAAGCGCTACATGGTCGACTTGCACCACGTGGTGGCGCGGGACAAATACATCGCCAACACCCACGTCGCCACGGCGGGCGGCGCGGTGGCGTCGATCGTGCTGGCGATTCTGGTGCACGGTTTCGGCCTGCATAACCGCATCCTCGGTTACGCGTTGCTGTTGATGACGGCGGTGATGTTCGTCGGCGCGATCTTCGTCTACCGGCGCCGGCTCAATCCGCCGGCACGCCTGTCGAAAGGCCCGTGGATGCGCCTGCCGAAAAGTCTGCTGGCGTTCTCCGCGTCGTTCTTCCTGGTGACCCTGCCGGTGGCCGGCATCCTCCCGGAGAACTTCGGCGGCTGGCTGCTCGCGGCGATTCTCGGGCTCGGCGTTTTGTGGGGCGTGTCGGAATTGTTCTTCGGCATGACCTGGGGCGGGCCGATGAAGCACGCGTTCGCCGGCGCCTTGCACCTGGCCTGGCACCGTCGCGCCGAACGCTTTGGCGGCGGTCGTTCCACCGGGTTGAAACCGCTGGACCTCAACGATCCATCCGCACCGCTGGGCGTGGAAAAACCCAAAGATTTCACCTGGAACCAGTTGCTCGGTTTTGACGCCTGCGTGCAGTGCGGCAAGTGCGAAGCGGCGTGCCCGGCCTTCGCTGCCGGCCAGCCGCTGAACCCGAAAAAGCTGATTCAGGACATGGTCGTCGGCCTCGCTGGCGGCACCGATGCCAACTTCGCCGGCAGCCCGTATCCGGGCAAACCAATTGGCGAACACAGCGGCAATCCGCATCAACCGATCGTCAACGGTCTGGTCGATGCCGAGACCCTGTGGTCGTGCACCACCTGCCGCGCCTGCGTCGAGGAGTGCCCGATGATGATCGAGCACGTCGATGCCATCGTCGACATGCGCCGCCACCTGACGCTGGAAAAAGGTGCGACCCCGAACAAGGGCGCCGAAGTTCTCGAGAACCTGATCGCCACCGACAACCCCGGCGGTTTCGCCCCGGGCGGGCGGATGAACTGGGCAGCGGATCTGAACCTCAATCTGCTCAGCGAAAAGAAATCCACCGACGTGCTGTTCTGGGTCGGCGACGGCGCCTTCGACATGCGTAACCAACGCACCTTGCGCGCGTTCGTCAAAGTGCTGAAAGCCGCGAAAATCGACTTCGCCGTACTCGGCCTGGAAGAGCGCGACAGCGGCGACGTGGCCCGTCGTCTGGGTGACGAAGCGACCTTTCAGTTGCTCGCCAAACGCAATATCCAGACCCTGGCCAAATACAGCTTCAACCGCATCGTCACCTGCGATCCGCACAGCTTCCATGTGCTGAAAAACGAGTACGGCGCCTTCGACGGCAACTACCTCGTCCAGCACCACAGCACCTACATGGCGGAAATCATTCAGGCCGGTGCGCTGAATCTCGGTCAGCACAAAGGCAACAGCGTGACCTATCACGACCCGTGCTACCTCGGTCGCTACAACGGCGAGTACGAGGCGCCGCGTGAAGTGCTGCGCGCCCTCGGCATCGAGGTCAAAGAGATGCAACGTTCCGGCTTCCGCTCGCGCTGCTGCGGCGGCGGTGGCGGCGCGCCGATCACCGACATTCCGGGCAAGCAGCGGATTCCCGACATGCGCATGGACGACATCCGCGAGACCGGCGCCGAGCTGGTGGCCGTGGGTTGTCCACAGTGCACGGCGATGCTCGAAGGCGTGGTCGAACCGCGTCCGTTGATCAAGGACATCGCCGAGCTGGTGGCCGATGCGCTGCTCGAAGACGCCGCGCCAGGCAAGCCGACTGCACCGGCCAAACGTGAACCTGCGGAGGCCCACTGATGAGCGACATTATCCGCCGCGACCCACGCGCCGAATGGATTGCGCGTAACCGCCTGCACCCGTTGCACGCGGCGATGCAACCGGCGCAACACAGCTGGATGGGGCCTAACGGCGTCATCCGCAAGAACCTGCACGGCATCGGTTTCATCGGCCCCAACGGCATCAAGCGTATCGACCGCAGCGGCGCGCAACAGGGCGGGGCGGTCAAACGCTCGGCCACGGTTGCAGTGCAATTGCCGCTGCATCAGGTACCGGCCCCGGCGTTCTACATCAGTGTGGTGCCGGACATGGTCGGCGGTCGCTTGAGCAGCCACGACCGCGACTTGCTCGGCCTCGCTCATCAACTGGCCGGCAACGACGGCGCGGTGTTGGCGGTGGTGTTTGGCGAACACAAAGAGAACGCCTTCGCCACGGCCGGCGTTGATCGCTTGCTGGTACTGGAGGGCGACCAATTCAGCGGTTATGCACCGGAGCAACGGGTGCAGGGCCTGCGGGCTGTGGATAACCAGTTCAACCCGCGTCACTGGCTGCTGCCGGACAGTCGCAGCGGTGGCGGTGAACTCGGTCGGCGTTTTGCCGCGGCACTGGGCGAACGCCCGGCGACGCGGGTGTGGCAGGTCAAGGATCAGCAATGCATCGGCCGCGCCGGTGCGGGCTTGCAAGACCTGGCGCGTCCGGTCGCACGCTTGATTCTGGCTTCCGCCGAATGCGCAGAACCGGTCAGCGAAACCCGTCACGAAGCCCTGCCGGTGGAGTTATCCACAACGATTGCGCGCAGCCTGTCGCGGATTGAGGATCTTGGCGCGGTGGCGGTGGATCCGGCGGCGATTCCGATGGCCGAGGCCGAATTCATTTTCTCCGGCGGCAACGGGGTCAAGGACTGGGCGCTGTTCCACCAGACCGCTGCGGCGCTCGGCGCCACCGAAGGCGCCTCGCGGGTGGCGGTGGACGACGGCTTCATGGCGCGTGATCGGCAGGTCGGTGCGTCCGGTACCTGGGTCACCGCACGGGTTTATGTGGCTGTGGGTATCTCCGGAGCGATCCAGCATCTGCAGGGCATTGGTGCCTGCGACAAGGTGGTGGCGATCAATCTCGACCCCGGTTGCGACATGATCAAACGTGCCGATCTTTCGGTGATTGGCGAAAGCGCAGAAATTCTTCAGGCGTTAATCGCGGCGGTAGCGGCTTACCGCAACGAAGCCAAGCGCGATGCGGCTTAAGGAACGGGTTATGAGCACAAAGATCATCAGTCTGGTTTCCATCGGTGCGCACCCGACGTCGGGCCGGCCACGCCGCGCCGAACAGGACGCCCGCGCCGTGGAACTGGGCCTGCAACTGGCTGGGGATAACCTGCAAGTGCTGCATGCCGGGGATGTCGCGGAACCGGCGCTGCGCGCCTATCTGGGCATGGGCCTGGAACAGCTGCATGTGCTGGAGCAACCCGCTGGCGCCGACGCCTTGCCGGCGCTGACCGCGTATCTGCGCGATGCCGGTGCACAGGTGGTGCTGACCGGCACTCAGGCGGAAACAGGTGAGGGCTCGGGCATGTTGCCGTTCCTGCTCGCCGAAGGGCTGGGCTGGCCGTTGGTGGTGGGGCTGGCGCAGGTCGAGTCGATCACCGACGGTTCGGCGCTGGTGCTGCAAGCCTTGCCCCGTGGGCAGCGGCGGCGTTTGAAGGTGCGCTTGCCGTTTCTGGCGACTGTGGATAACGCCGCGCCCAAGCCGCGGCAGAGTGCGTATGGCCCGGCGCAGCGTGGCGTGTTGAACGCCGAAGACGTGGAGGCGCTGGATGATGAATTGCTGGCGGTTGCCACGCTGCAACCGGCCAAGCCACGGCCGAAACGCCTGAAGGTGATCAAGGCCAAGAGCGGCGCTGACCGGATGAAAGCTGCCACCGCCAAGGCCAGTGGTGGCGGTGGGCAGGTGCTCAAAGGCGTGACCGCGCAGGCCGGGGCGGAAGCGATTCTCAAACTCCTGATCGAAGAGGGTGTCGTCCGCTAGCCACAATCCTCCAGACACTGAACACCCCCTGTGGGAGCGGGCTTGCTCGCGAAAGCGTCGTTTCAGCTGCATCAAAGTTGAATGACCCACCGCTTTCGCGAGCAAGCCCGCTCCCACATTGGTTAAGGGGGCAGCAGATCTCAGTGTGTTTACCCACAATCCCTGTTGGCGGATCTGTGGATAACGTGTTCGCCCATCCCCAGACCCCACGCCAATCAAGCCCTCCAGGCCTTAGCTCAAAAAACGACCAGCCTAAGTCACGGTTTTTCCGGGCTTTTTCTCCTGAATAACTTTGCAAGTTGCCCCCAATCTCTGTTGGCGCTTCTGTGGACAAGATGTTCGCTGTCCGCTGCAAGCCATATAGAACGTGGCCTGTAGAGATTTGATCAATAAGTGATCAATTGGGCTTTTCAGGCTGATAATTCCTGCGCAAACCCCGATTTCACACAGCCCTCAGCGCTTTTCCACAGCATCCGCAAAGTTACCCCCGAAGTCTGTTGGCGCTTCTGTGGATAACGTGTTCGCCATCCTCTACAGGTCAAGTGAAACGTGGCTTGCAGAGTGTTGATTAAAAAACAGCCAATCCGGCGCGCAATCCGTCCTTCTGGATAAGTCACGATTTTTCTTCACAAATCAGCCAGTTATTTTTCCACTCATCCACAGTTACCCCCATTTGCTGTGGGTGGCTATGTGGATAACTTGTTCGCCAAACCCTGCAGGCCCCGCCAGGCATAGTCCAAACAGCAATTGATCAGATTTCATACAGTTCTAAGGCGTTGCCTTGACTTGGATGCGGTGCCTGTCTTCACTGGACATTGCACAAGGATCGCTATCACTTATCCACATCTGGTTCTGGGAGAACGCATGATGGATAGCCGGCCACATCGCCCGACCCCCTCGCGACGCAAGCGCACGTTACGTCGTGCGGCCAATCAACACGCTCGCCTGTAGCGTCGATTCCTGTTCATACCGCTGTGCTGTCGCCGGGTTTGCCCCGGAGGCCAGGTGCTCGTTCGCCCATTGATTGCAGGCAACCGCAGAGTTGCCCCATCAGCCTGAGAAAGGATCAGTCTCATGACACGCATCGCAACGCCCATCAGCGAGATCAAGGAACACTACGACGTCATTGTCATCGGCTCCGGTTATGGCGGCGGCATTGCTGCGTCGCGCCTGTCCCGGGCGGGTAAGCAGGTGTGCCTGCTGGAGCGGGGCCGGGAGATCCAGCCCGGCGAATACCCCAACACGATGATTGCCGCGACCGAAGAATTGCAGGTGCACGACCCCGACGGCCATATCGGTTCGCGCACCGGACTGTTCGACCTGCACGTGAATGCGCAGCAGAACGTGGTGGTCGGTTGCGGCCTCGGCGGCACATCGTTGATCAATGCCAACGTCGCGCTTGAACCCGAGCCCGGGGTATTTGATGACCCACGCTGGCCTCAAGCTGTGCGCGAACACCGCGACACCTTGCTCAAGGACGGTTACGCCCGCGCCCGGGAAATGCTCAAGCCCAATCCGTACCCGAACAACGCGCCGAACCTGCCCAAGCTCGACGCCAACAAAAAGTCTGCGGACTACCTCAAGCAGGGCGCGCATTTCTACAAGCCGCCGATCAACGTGACCTTCGACAAACTGCCGAACAACCTCAACCACGTCGGCGTCGAACAGCTGCCGTGCAATCAGTGCGGCGACTGTGTCTCGGGCTGTAACAACAAGGCCAAGAACACCACGCTGATGAACTATCTGCCAGACGCCTGGAACCACGGCGCGGAGATTTTCTGTCAGGCCGAGGTGCGCTATCTGGAGCGCGATGGCGATGGCTGGATCGTGCACTTCCAGTATCTCGACAGCGGTCGCGAGAAATTCGACGCGCCAACGTTGTTTGTGAAGGCCGATATCGTCGTGGTCTCCGCCGGCACTCTTGGTTCGACCGAGATTCTGCTGCGCTCGCGGGACAAGGGCCTGGTGATGTCCGGTCAGCTCGGCGAGAACATGAGCGGCAACGGCGACATCCTCGGCTTCGGCCATAACTGCGAGCAGACCATCAATGGCATCGGTTTCGGCGCGCACTCGGCCAAGGAGCTGCAGCCGGTTGGCCCGTGCATCACCTCGGTCATCGACATGCGCACCGAAGGTGACTGGCGCAGCCGCATGGTCATCGAGGAAGGTTCGATCCCCGGCGCCCTCGGCCGGCCGATGGTGCCGGCGATGGCCGGGTTTGCCGAGATGATCGGTGTGGCCACTGACGACAGTTTCAGCGGCAAGCTCGGCTACAAGGAACGCGAAGCCGAAAGCTTTCTGCGCGGCCCGTATTACGGCGCGCTGCACAACATGCAGACCTACCTGATCATGAGCCACGACAGCGGCCAGGGCCGGATGATTCTCGACAACAAGGACCAGTTGCGCATCGACTGGCCGGGTGTCGGCGAGCAGGAAAACTTCAAACTCGGCAATGAGCGTCTGTACCAGAGCACCAAGGCGTTGGGCGGAGTCTGGGTCGAGAATCCGATCTGGACCCAACTGCTCAAGCACAGCATCGTCTCGGTGCATCCGCTGGGCGGTTGCGTGATGGGCGAGGACGCCGCGCAAGGCGTGGTCAATCACAAGGGCCAGGTGTTCAGCGGCGCCAACGGCACTGATGTCTACGCCAGCCTGTACGTGACTGACGGCGCGGTGATCCCGACCTCGCTGGCGGTCAATCCGCTGCTGACCATCTCCGCCGTGAGTGAACGCAACATGGGCCTGCTGGCCGCCGACCGTGGCTGGAAGATCGACTACACGCTGCCGTCGGCACCGCGCAAGCAGGTGGCACCGCCGACTCTCGGCGTGCAGTTCACCGAGACCATGAAGGGCTATTTCTCCCGCGCCTTCACCGCCGCGCAAAGCACCGATCTGAAAGTCTATGAAGCGGCGGCCAAACGCGGCGAGGCGGACAATTCGCCGATCGACTTCACCCTGACCATCACCGCCAACGACCTCAATCGGATGATCAAGGAACCGGAACACGCCGCGACCATTGTCGGCACCGTGAATGCCCCGGCGCTGTCGCCGCAACCGCTGACCGCCAGCAATGGCGTGTTCAACCTGTTCGAGCAGTTCGAGCAGCAGGTCGACACGCGCCACATGAAATACGACATGAAACTGACCGCCGAGGACGGCAACGACTATTTCTTCAGCGCCTTCAAAACCGTGCCGGAAGACAACGGCGTGCTGAACATCTGGCACGACACCAGCACCTTGTACGTGACCCTGTATCGCGGGCCGGACAAGTCGGGCGAGGTGATCGGCTCCGGGGTAATGCACATTCATCCGACCGATTTCGCCAAGCAGATGACCACCATGAAAGTGCTCAACGCGCGCAACGAGCGCGAGCGCATCGAAGGCCTGGCGCGCTTCGGCAAGTTCTTCGCCGGAATCCTCTGGGAGAGTTACGGCGGAGTGTTTGCCGGTGATGTCTACTTCAATCCCGACGCGCCGCCACGGTTGAAACGGCCGCTGGATGCGCCGACCCCGGCGGTGTATTTCTTCCCCACCGAAGACGGCGTCGAGCTGCGCCTGACCCGCTATCAGGCCGGCAGCAAAGGCCCGGTGATGCTGGTGCATGGCCTGGGTGTCGGTTCGAATATCTTTTCCACCGACACCATCCAGACCAACCTGCTGGAGTACCTGTGCAAGCACGACTATGACGTGTGGCTGCTGGATTTCCGTGTGAGCATTCTGCTGCCGGCGAGCAAGAAAGAATGGAACGGCGACCAGATTGCCCAGTACGACTTCAAGGCGGCCATCGCGCAAATTCAGCAGGAGACCCAGGCCAAGGACGTGCAATGCGTGGTGCATTGCTACGGCGCGACCACGTTCTTCATGTCGTTGCTGGCGGGGCTGCAGGGCGTGCGTTCGGTGGTCTGCTCGCAGATTGCCGCTGACACCGTGGTCGCCACGGCTACGGGGTTGAAGGCCG
The DNA here is from genome assembly GCF_025466205.1 of Pseudomonas sp. 13B_3.2_Bac1. Classification (NCBI taxonomy): domain Bacteria; kingdom Pseudomonadati; phylum Pseudomonadota; class Gammaproteobacteria; order Pseudomonadales; family Pseudomonadaceae; genus Pseudomonas; species Pseudomonas sp. 13B_3.2_Bac1. The sequence continues at coordinate 27,018 of NZ_JANLOG010000013.1, read as the reverse complement.
GTCTGCACCTGCCGGGGATGCTCGATGCGATCGGCATCAAGTCGATGACGGCGTACGCCGACAGCAAGGAAAACTGGTTCAACCGCCTCTACGACAAGGCCCTCAACGGCTACGCGCGGATCGAGGCGCAGGGCTATTGCACCAATCCTGTGTGCCACCGCATCACCTTCATGTACGCCTCGCTGTATCGCCACGACACCCTCAACGAAACTCTGCACGACAACCTGCACGAGCTGTTCGGCGAGTCGAACATCGAGACCTTCGAGCACCTGGCGCTGATCGTGCGCAAAGGGCATCTGGTGGATTTCAAAGGCAACGATGTGTACATGCCGCACTTCGACCGGCTGAGCATGCCGATCTGCTTCATCAGCGGTGCGGAGAACCAGTGTTACCTGCCGGAAAGCACGCTGAAGACTTACCAGCGAGTCTGCGAAGTCCACGGGCCGGAGCGCTACAGCCGGCATGTGGTGCCGGGCTACGGCCACATCGACTGCATGTTCGGCAAGAACGCGGTGGTGGATGTGTATCCGATCATCCTTGAACACCTGGAGAAGACGGCCCTCGGTTGATGAAGTTTTTCTGTGGCGAGGGAGCTTGCTCCCGCTGGGCTGCGAAGCGGCCCCAAAATCTGAGCGTGCGGTTTTCCTGAAACACCGCATCTGCCGGGTTTACGACGGCTGCGCCGCCGAGCGGGAGCAAGCTCCCTCGCCACAAAAGCTCATCACACAGAGGGACTCTCCTAAGGTCTGCACAAGGAAATGGATGACATGGATACCTGTATCCGCTGGTTTCAACGCTTCATCTGGATCGGCATTGCAATGAACATGGTGTTCGCGATTCCGGCGCTGTTTGCGCCGGGGTTGCTGACATCGGTGGTCGGCCTGCCGCCGCAACTCTCCGACCCGTGGCTGGAAAACGCCGGGATGCTGCTGGTGGGCATCAGCGTGTTTTACATGCCGTCGGGCTTCAACGCGCCGCGCTACGTGGTGCATTCCTGGTTGTGCGTACTGACGCGGCTGATCGCCGTGGTGTTCTGGATTTACCTGATCAATACGAGCATTCAGGGTTCGGTGTTCGTGCCGATGCTGATGGGCGATCTGAGCTTCTTTCTGATCCTCGGCATTCTGCTGTACCTGGGCACCACGCCCGAGCACCGGCCATGGGCATTGCTCTGCGATGGCTGGCGCGAGTGGCGCGCGGCCTGGGCGCGGCAATGGCAGAGCCACGCCTTCAAGGTCGGCACCTTGATCGTGGTGGCGCTACTGGGTTTCATCGGTTACGAAACCTGGTACCAGATGCTGCGCGTGGTGCCGGAGCAGGAATACGCCTCCGACGAAGACCACTACAAATACGCCGCCATCGGCTTGGGCATCGAAGCGCGGATCCCGTATTACCTGTTCGCCGTGCTGCCGCAGATGTGCCCGGAAAAAATGCCCAAACCCGGCGGCTGGGAAGTGTTCGGCTTCCTCTATGAAAACGGCAAGGACCTACCGATCGGCATGGCCAAGCGACAAATCGGTTACCCGACCGTAGAGCCGAACTGCGCGCTGTGCCACACCGGCTCCTACCGGGCCAATGCCAGCGACGTCGCGGTCAACGTGCCGAGCGCACCGGCCAACACCCTGCAACTGCAAGCCTTCCAGTGGTACGCCTACGATTGCGCCAGCGATCCGAAATTCACCACCGACGCGGTGATGGCGGCGATCAACAGCAAATTCCAGCTGGGCTTTTTCGAGAAGCTCTACAACCGCTACCTGATCATCCCGATGGCCAAGAGCGCGCTACTCAAACAGAAACAGGCCTATGCCTGGCAGAAGTTGCGGCCCGCTCAGGGGCCGGGCCGCACCGACACCTTCAACCCGACGAAAATGGTGGTGTTCGGCTTCCCGGATGACTCGACCATCGGCACCGTCGACCTGCCGCAAGTGTGGAACCAGAAGCCGCGGGAGTCGATGTACCTGCACTGGGACGGCAATAACAACAAGATCCACGAACGCAACTACGCCGCCGCCATGGCCGTGGGCGCGACCCCGGAATCGGTGCTGCCACCGAGCTTCAACCGGGTGACCAACTGGCTGCTCGGGCACAAGCCGCCGGCGTGGCCGTGGGCGCTGGATCAAGCGAAAGTCGCGCAGGGCAAACCGATCTGGGAAGCCAATTGCGCCGGTTGCCATGACTTCGGGCGTGCCGACACCGGGCAGGTCACCACCAACATCGATCAGCTCGGCACCGATCCGCATCGGCTGGACTCGTTTACCACCGGTCTGGTGACGGCGTTCCACACCTTCAAAAAACCGCCGTTCGACTTCGGCGCCTATCGCAAGACCCAGAGCTACAGCAACACGCCGACTGACGGCATCTGGCTGCGCGCGCCGTATCTGCACAACGGTTCGGTACCGACCCTGTGGGATCTGCTGCAACCGCCGGAAAAACGTCCGGTGGTGTTCACCACCGGGTCCGACGTCTACGACCCGGTCAACGTCGGTTTCGTCACCAGCGGCGCCCAGGCCAAGGCCTCGGCGGACTTCAAATACGACACGCGGCTGGAGGGCAACCACAACAGCGGTCACCTGTATGGCACGACGCTGTCGGATGACGACAAGCGTGCGTTGATCGAATTCATGAAAACCCTGTGAGCCCTTACGGATAGAGGAATACGCCATGTCAGCGGTCGGTCATCTGAAACACGAATACGACAAGGTCAAAGTGCGCATTCACGGCTTGTTCACGCGCATGGAAATGGCCTGGATGAAGCTCATCAGCGAACTTGAACCGAAGGAGTTCGAGGCCATTATCAAGTTGCTACAGCGTGGTCACGATCAGGCGCAGTACGTGCTGAAAAACGGCGAGTTGCCGGACGACGAGCCGAGCGTACCCTGGGAGCTGTCTCACGGTTTGTCGATCCTGCGCATCGGCAATGCCACGCCGTTGCCGCAGTCGAGCGATCAACTGCAAACCCGTGTGCTGAAGGACGGCAGCCTGCTCGGCTGTCGCAAGTGGGAGTTGCTCGACCTGCTGTGGAGCGAGGCTTTGCTCAAGTGGATTGAAAACCTGCGTCATCACGCGACCTTCGGCACTGACCCGGCGGTGGTGCAGATGGAGCGCGACGTGACCCTGGCGATTGCCGGCGACTGGGGCACCGGCCCCTTTGACAGTCATGCGCCGGCGGTTTCAGTCGCCAACCAGATGCAACTGGCGCAAGCCGATTTCACCATCCATCTGGGTGACGTGTATTACGCCGGCAGCCACTCGCAGGAAGACGTCGACATGGCCGGTTGGCCGATGGGCAGCCACGGTTCCTTCACCCTTAATTCCAACCATGAGATGTACAGCGGCGCCCACGGCTATTTCAAGGAACTGGCCAAGCGCTTTCCGGGGCAGCAGGGCACCAGTTATTTCGCCTTGATCAATGACGATTGGCTGGTGGTCGGCCTCGATTCGGCCTACGCCTCGGATGCGATGAACCTGTACATGGATGGCACGCTGAACGAGCCGCAGATCGTCTGGATGAAAGGCCTGCCGAAACGCAAAAAGATCATGGTGCTCAGCCATCATCAGGGCTTCGACATTTCCGGGCACAACAAGACCGCGCTGTATCAACCGGTGTGCGATGCCCTGGGGCGGGAGCCGGATTACTGGTATTGGGGGCATCTGCACAACGGCATCGTCTATGCGCAACAGGGCGGTTTGCATGCGCGCTGCGCCGGGCACGGGGCGATTCCATACGGCAATGCCAGCGAGCTGGACGGGCATTCGCGGGTGCTGTGGTCGGAGACGCAGGGTGCCAAAGACCCGGACTATCCGCAGCGGGTGTTGAATGGCTACGCGAAAATCAGGCTGGTGGGGGAGGATATTTTTGAGGAGTTTATTGGCGAGGATGGATCGGTGAGGTGGTCATCCAAGTGACGCGGTGACTGGGCCGGCCTCTTCGCGAGCAAGCTCGCTCCCACAGTGGTCGGCGGTGATAACAGAATTTGTGTACACCGCCAGTCCCTGTGGGAGCGAGCTTGCTCGCGAAGCTTTTGCTTTTAGCCTTGGACAGGCACCCCTTTAAGATACGGCGCCGGCTCGGCCCCAAGGTTGTTGAGCATCCGCTCGCTGTACCAATCCACGAAGTTGACCACGCCAAACTCATAGGTCTTCGAGTACGGCCCAGGCTGATAGGCGGTGGAGTTGATCCCGCGCTGGTTCTCTTCGGCCAGACGCCGGTCCTGATCGTTGGTCGCGTCCCACACCTGGCGCATGCGTTCGACGTCGTAATCCACGCCTTCGACCGCGTCCTTGTGCACCAGCCACTTGGTGGTGACCATGGTTTCCTGGGCGCTGATCGGCCACACGGTGAAGACGATGATGTGGTCGCCCATGCAGTGGTTCCACGAGTGCGGCAGGTGCAGGATGCGCATCGAACCGAGGTCGGGGTTCTTGATCCGGCCCATCAGTTTGGCGCAGCCCTGTTTGCCGTCCAGGGTCATCGACACGGTGCCCTTGAGCAGCGGCATGCGCACGATACGGTTGCGCAGGCCGAAACTGGCGTGGGCGTAAGGGATCTTCTCGGCTTCCCACGCCGCGGCGGAGGCGGCGACGTGATCCTTGAACGCCTGATCGGCGCGCGGGTCGGTGACGTCGTCCCATTCCAGCAGGGTCTTCAGCAGTTCCGGGTGCGACGCGTTGCAGTGGTAGCACTCGCGGTTGTTTTCCAGCACCAGTTTCCAGTTGGCCTTTTCCATCAAGGTGGTGGTGATCGCCACCTTGGTGTTCTCCATGTCGTACGGTTCCATGTAGTGGTTCAGCGTCGACAGGAAGTCATCGATGGCCGGCGGGTTTTCCGCCAGGCTGATGAAGATGTAGCCGCCGGCAGTCTTCACGTTCACCGGTTTGAGGCCGTACTGTTTCATGTCGAAGTCGGCGCCCATCTCGGTGCCGGCGAACAGCAGACGACCGTCCAGCTCATAGGTCCACTGGTGGTAGTGGCAGACCAGTTTGGCGACCTTGCCTTTTTCACTGGTGCACAGGCGCGAGCCACGGTGGCGGCAAACGTTATGGAAAGCATGCACCACACCTTCAGCGCCACGAATGACGATGATCGGGTTCTTGCCGACCTGCAGGGTCAGGTAGTTGCCCTTGGCCGGGATCTCGCAGGTCATGCCGGCGATCAACCACTCTTTCTGGAAGATCTCCTGCATGTCGATATCGAACAGGCGTTCGTCGCTGTAGAACGGCTGCGGCAGCGAGAAAGTGCGCTCGCGCTCCTGCAGCATCTGTGCGGTGGCCTTGCGTGCGGGTTCCAGCGGATCGCCCAGGCTGATTTTTGCGGTGACGTCCATCGATGTATTCCTCAAGGCCATCTGCGTGGCCGCGAAAGTGGCTGATCAGGGTTGCTACGCAAGGTGTAAAGAATTCGTCTTGGTGTGGGGCGAGTGTGGGGCCGGCGCTGGCCGGAACCTTATCCATGGGCGACATGGTGCAATCTGTTCCCGACGCGCAACCCCCGGTGGTTGGGGGCTGGTCGCGATAAGCATGCCGATGTCGCGGATAGGTAAACGGGCGGTCTGCGCTATACGCAGAATCGCCACATGAAGGCCGACAGTCGGCCGTGGAGAACAGCATGTCCAACAGCTTCCTGAATCCGGTCACCACCCAGACCTGGGCCAATGGCCGACACATCGTCCGTTGCGTCAAAGTCATCCAGGAAACCTGGGACGTGCGCACTTTCTGTTTCATGGCCGACCAGCCGATCCTGTTCTTCTTCAAGCCCGGGCAGTTCGTGACCCTGGAGCTGGAAATCGACGGCCAGCCGATCATGCGTTCGTACACCATTTCCAGTTCGCCATCGGTGCCGTACAGCTTCTCGGTGACGATCAAACGGGTGCCGGGTGGCAAGGTCTCCAACTGGCTGCACGACACCTTGCATGAAGGCCAGGAGCTGGCGGTGCACGGGCCGGTCGGGCTGTTCAACGCGATCGACTTCCCGAGTCCGAAAGTGCTGTATCTCAGCGGTGGCGTGGGGATCACTCCGTGCATGTCGATGGCGCGCTGGTTCTACGATACCAACGCCAACGTCGACATGACCTTTATCCACAGCGCGCGCTCGCCGAAAGACATCATTTATCACCGCGAACTGGAGCACATGGCGTCGCGGATCGATAACTTCAGCCTGCACCTGATCTGCGAAAAACACGGGCTGGGCGAGCCGTGGGCCGGCTATCGCGGCTACCTCAATCACAAGATGCTCGAACTGATGGTGCCGGACTTCCTCGAACGCGAAGTGTTCTGCTGCGGCCCGACGCCGTACATGACCGCGGTCAAGCGCTTGCTGGAAGCCGCCGGTTACGACATGTCGCGGTATCACGAGGAATCCTTCGGCGCCACGCCACCGGAAGCTCGTGCCGATGCGGTGGAGCAGGCCGAGCAGGCAGCCGATGCACCGGAAATCGATGCAGCGGATCTGCATCAGGTCGAATTCACCGCGTCCGGCAAAAGCATTCGCGTGGCCCCGGGCGAAACCGTGCACGCAGCCGCGGCCAAGCTCGGCCTGATGATCCCGAAAGCCTGCGGCATGGGGATTTGCGGCACGTGCAAGGTGCTCAAGCTCGGTGGCGAAGTGGAGATGGAGCACAACGGCGGGATCACCGAGGACGACGAGGCGGAAGGGTTCATCCTGTCGTGCTGCAGCGTGCCGAAGGGCGACGTGCGCATCGAGTTCTAAGGGTCGTTGCAAATCCCCTGTGGGAGCGGGCTTGCTCGCGAAAGCGTCGGATCAGTCGACAAACGTGTTGAATGACACACCGCTTTCGCGAGCAAGCCCGCTCCCACACGGGAATGTGTTTTCAATCGATGAACAGGTCGGGCATCAGGGTTGCGTTGCTGTCCGGCTCGAATCGGTAATGATCGAATTCGGTCACGCCGTTTTCTCGCAAAATCTCCTCATCAATCAACAGCCGACCGCTGATCTGCCGCCCGCTGCTGCTCAGGATCACATGCGCCGCATCCGCCATGATCGCTGGCGTGCGCGCATGCTTGAACGACTCTCTGTTGCCCAGCTGAAACTCGATCGCCGCCGTGGCAATCATGGTCTGCGGCCACAGCGAATTGACGCTGATCCCGTAATTGGCGAATTCCTCGCTCATGCCCACCGTCAGCATGCTCATGCCGTATTTGGTCACGGTGTAGGGGCTGTACTGGGCGAACCATTTGCTTGCCAGATTCAGCGGCGGCGACAGGTTGAGGATGTGTCCGGCGGATTTTTTCAGATAGGGCAGGGCGGCCTGGCTGCACAGCAGCACCGCGCGGGTGTTGATCTGGTGCATCAGGTCGAAACGTTTGAGTTCGATGTGTTGCACACCGGTGAGCTTGATCGCCCCGGCGTTGTTCACCAAGGCATTGATGCCGCCAAAATGTTCGTTGGCCTGGGCCAGTGCACTGCGCACCGCATCTTCATCACGCACGTCCAGTTGCAGCGCCAATGCCTTGCCGCCAGCGGCTTCGACTTCTGCGGCGACGCTGTGGATGGTGCCGGGCAATTTCGGATGAGCTTCGGCGCTCTTGGCCGCAATCACGATATTGGCCCCGTCCTTCGCGGCGCGCAGCGCAATCTCACGCCCGATGCCACGGCTGGCGCCGGTGATGAACAGGGTTTTGCCTTGTAGCGACATGCCGATGCTCCTGCTGTTGTTATGTGAGCGGGGGGCTCGACAGACAATGTAGACCAAGCAGATGGCGGGGTAGGGGCGGCGAAGTGGACTTGTGGCGAGGGAGCTTGCTCCCGCTCGGCTGCGCAGCAGTCGTAAACCCAGGCAATGCGGTTTGTCTGACGAACCGCACGCTCAGGTTTTGGGGCTGCTACGCAGCCCAGCGGGAGCAAGCTCCCTCGCCACAGGGGATCAACTTATTACCGGAGATCCCCTCATCCAGGCGTTCATTTGCCAAGGAATCAGGCCGACATCACTTCGCGGATGTCACGGGCCAGTTCGCGTACGCGTTCTTCTTCGGTGTCCCACGAGCACATGAAGCGTGCGCCGCCCTTGCCGATGAAGGTGTAGAAGCGCCAGTTTTTTGCGGTCAGCGCGGCGATGGCCGGTTCCGAAAGTTGCAGGAATACGCCGTTGGCCTGCACCGGGAACATCAGTTCCACGCCAGGAATGTCGCTGACCAGTTCGGCCAGCAGTTGTGCGCAGTGGTTGGCGTGGCGAGCGTATTTGAGCCAGGCGTCGTTTTCGAGGATGCCGACCCACGGTGCCGAGAGGAAGCGCATTTTCGACGCCAGTTGCCCGGCCTGTTTGCAGCGGTAGTCGAAGTCTTCGGCCAGTTTGTGGTTGAAGAACAGAATCGCTTCACCCACGGCCATGCCGTTTTTCGTACCGCCGAAGCACAGCACGTCGACGCCGGCCTTCCAGGTCAGATCGGCCGGCGAGCAGCCGAGGAAGGCGCAGGCGTTGGAGAAACGCGCGCCGTCCATGTGCAGGTGCAGGCCCAGTTCCTTGCAGGTGGCGCTGATGGCGCGGACTTCTTCCGGGGTGTAGACGCTGCCGACTTCAGTGGCCTGAGTCAGGGTCACGACGCGCGGTTTCGGGTAGTGGATGTCCTGGCGCTTGAGCGCGACTTCGCGGATCGACTGCGGGGTGATCTTGCCGTTTTCGGTGCCAGCGATCAGCAGTTTCGAGCCGTTGGAGAAGAATTCCGGTGCGCCGCATTCGTCGGTTTCGACGTGGGCGGTTTCCGAGCAGATCACGCTGTGGTAACTCTGGCACAGTGACGACAGCGCCAGCGAGTTGGCGGCGGTGCCGTTGAAGGCGAAGAACACTTCGCAGTCGGTTTCGAACAATTTGCGGAAATAGTCCGAAGCGCGTGCGGTCCATTCATCGTCGCCATAAGCGCGCTGGTGGCCGTGGTTGGCCTGTTCCATGGCAGCCCAGGCTTCAGGGCAGATACCGGAGTAGTTGTCGCTGGCGAATTGTTGGCTCTTGTCGGTCATGGCCGGCTTCCGTGGTCGAGACTCTTGTGAAGGCTCGTGGTCAATGAGGGTGCGCACTTTACCGAAGATCTTCCGGGGAGCACACGGGATGTCGCTTTCAGAAAATTACCAGTTTGTTGCCCGATTATGCACGTGACTAAACGCGACGGCGCGCTGGATCTGCTCAAGTGGCTGGCGCTGCTGAGCATGCTGCTCGATCACCTGCGATATGTCGGGATCAGCGCCGATTGGCTGTATGTGCCGGGGCGTCTGGCGTTTCCGTGGTTCTGTCTGGCGATGGCGGCGAACCTTGCCCGGGCCGGTGCGCAGAAGACCGAGTGGCGCTATCTGGGCTGGTTGCTGCTGTTCAGCCTGGTCAGCGAGATTCCCTACCGCTTGTACATTCCTGATCCCGACACCTTAAACGTGATGCCCACGCTGGCGCTCGGTTTGCTGGTGGCGCGAGGGTGGCAGGATCGAACCTTGCTATCGCGCCTGTTGGGCGTCGGTGCCTTGCTGCTGGCGGCGCTTTTTTCGCAGTGGCTGATGTTCGGCGTGTTTGGCGTGTTGCTGCCGCTGGCGCTGCTGTGGGTGATCCGTCGCCCTTGGTACTTCGGCCTGCTGCCGGGGCTGGTGTGTCTGGCGGGGAATCAGTGGCAGGTGCTGTATGAGGCGGCGGAGTTTGGCAACTACGTGGCGGTGTTCGGCATCGCGGCATGCCTGATTGCGCCAATGCTCGGGCTGTTCTTGTTGCGACACTTCAGATCTATCCATCCGCTGCCCATGCGCCGTTGGGCGTACGCGCTCTATCCCCTGCATTTCCTCTTGCTGCTCGCCATTCGCACGGCCTGCACATAACCCCGGTGGGAGCGGGCTTGCTCGCGAAAGCGTTGTATCAGACGGCATAGATGGCGACTGACACACCACTTTCGCGAGCAAGCCCGCTCCCACAAGGGATCTGCGTGGATTCATTCGGTCATTTCCCGCCATGTCGTAAACGCACCTTTGTGTGGCGTCCGTAGGCATCTGGGCTGTCTGCGCCGGCCATACCATCGCATCAAAGGGCACCGTCGCAAGCCGCGTGCCTGACCAAGACAAAATGGCGCACTGCCGCCGCTGGGAGAGACGCGATGTTCAGCAAGCAAGACCAGATCCAGGGTTACGACGATGCACTGCTGGCGGCGATGAATGCCGAGGAGCAACGTCAGGAAGATCACATCGAGCTGATCGCGTCGGAAAACTACACCAGCAAACGCGTGATGGAAGCGCAAGGCAGCGGCCTGACCAACAAATACGCCGAAGGCTATCCGGGCAAGCGCTACTACGGCGGCTGCGAGCATGTGGATAAAGTCGAAGCGCTGGCCATCGAGCGCGCCAAGCAGCTGTTCGGCGCCGATTACGCCAACGTCCAGCCGCACTCCGGTTCCTCCGCCAACAGCGCGGTGTACCTGGCGCTGATCCAGCCGGGCGACACCATTCTGGGCATGAGCCTGGCCCACGGCGGTCACCTGACCCACGGCGCCAAAGTGTCGTCCTCGGGCAAGCTGTACAACGCGGTGCAGTACGGGATCAACACCGATACCGGGCTGATCGATTACGACGAAGTCGAGCGTCTGGCCGTCGAGTGCAAGCCGAAAATGATCGTTGCCGGTTTCTCCGCTTATTCGAAGACCCTGGATTTCCCGCGCTTCCGGCAGATCGCTGACAAGGTTGGTGCGCTGCTGTTCGTCGACATGGCCCACGTCGCCGGTCTGGTCGCTGCTGGCCTGTACCCGAATCCGCTGCCGTACGCCGACGTGGTCACCACCACCACGCACAAGACCCTGCGCGGTCCGCGTGGCGGGCTGATCCTGGCCAAGTCCAACGAAGAGATCGAGAAGAAGCTCAACGCCGCGGTATTCCCCGGTGCCCAGGGCGGCCCGCTGATGCACGTCATCGCCGGTAAAGCGGTGTGCTTCAAGGAAGCGCTGGAGCCTGGCTTCAAGGCCTATCAGCAGCAAGTGATCGACAACGCCAAGGCCATGGCCAGCGTGTTTATCAAACGTGGCTACGATGTAGTGTCCGGCGGTACCGACAACCACCTGTTCCTGGTCAGCCTGATCCGTCAGGGCCTGACCGGCAAGGATGCTGACGCCGCCCTTGGCCGTGCGCACATCACCGTCAACAAGAACGCCGTGCCGAACGACCCGCAATCGCCGTTCGTGACCTCGGGCCTGCGCATCGGCACCCCGGCCGTCACCACCCGCGGCTTCAAGGTCGCCCAGTGCGAAGTGCTGGCCGGCTGGATCTGCGACATCCTCGACAACCTCGGTGACGCCGACGTTGAAGCGAATGTGGCCAAGAACGTCGCGGCACTGTGCGCCGACTACCCGGTTTATCGCTGAGCGGTTTGGAGTAAATGACTATGCAACGCTATTCGGGCTTCGGCCTCTTCAAACACTCCCTCAGCCACCACGAGAACTGGCAGCGCATGTGGCGCACGCCAACGCCGAAGAAGGTCTACGACGTGGTCATCGTTGGCGGCGGCGGGCACGGTCTGGCGACCGCCTACTATCTGGCGAAAGAGCACGGCATCACCAACGTGGCCGTGGTCGAGAAGGGCTGGCTGGGCGGCGGCAACACTGCGCGCAACACCACCATCGTGCGTTCCAACTACCTGTGGGACGAGTCGGCGCACCTGTACGAACACGCGATGAAACTGTGGGAAGGCCTGTCGCAGGACCTGAACTACAACGTGATGTTCTCCCAGCGCGGCGTTTACAACCTGTGCCACACCCTGCAAGACATCCGTGATTCCGAGCGTCGGGTCAGCGCCAACCGCCTCAACGGCGTCGACGGCGAACTGCTCAATGCCAAGCAAGTGGCCGACGAGATTCCGTACCTCGACTGCTCGAAAAACACCCGCTACCCGGTGATGGGCGCGACCGTTCAGCGTCGCGGCGGCGTCGCTCGTCATGATGCCGTGGCCTGGGGCTTTGCCCGTGCTGCCGACGCCTTGGGCGTGGACTTGATCCAGCAGACCGAAGTCATCGGTTTCCGCAAGGAAAACGGTGTGTGCATCGGCGTTGAAACCAACAAGGGTTTCATCGGTGCCAAGCGCGTCGGCGTGGTCACCGCCGGTAACTCCGGGCACATGGCCAAGCTCGCCGGTTTCCGTCTGCCGATCGAATCCCACCCGCTGCAAGCGCTGGTGTCCGAGCCGATCAAACCGATTATCGACAGCGTGATCATGTCCAACGCCGTGCACGGTTACATCAGCCAGTCGGACAAGGGCGACCTGGTGATCGGCGCCGGTATCGACGGCTACAACGGCTATGGTCAGCGCGGTTCGTACCCGGTGATCGAGCACACCATTCAGGCCATCGTCGAGATGTTCCCGGTGCTGTCGCGGGTGCGCATGAACCGCCAGTGGGGCGGCATCGTCGACACCACCCCGGACGCTTGCCCGATCATTTCGAAAACCCCGGTGCCGAACATGTTCTTCAACTGCGGTTGGGGCACCGGTGGCTTCAAGGCGACTCCTGGCTCGGGCAACGTGTTTGCCGCCAGCCTCGCCAAGGGTGAAATGCACCCGTTGGCTGCACCGTTTTCCATCGACCGTTTCCACAACGGCGCACTCATCGACGAACACGGCGCTGCTGCCGTCGCCCACTAACAGGAGAAATCCCCATGTTGCATATCTTCTGTCCTCACTGCGGCGAACTGCGCTCCGAAGAGGAATTCCATGCATCCGGTCAGGCGCACATCCCGCGTCCGCTGGATCCGAACGCCTGCACTGATGAAGAGTGGGGCGACTACATGTTCTTCCGCGATAACCCGCGCGGTCTGCACCACGAACTGTGGGATCACGTCGCCGGTTGCCGCCAGTACTTCAACGTCACCCGCGACACCGTGACCTACGAGATTCTCGAAACCTACAAGATCGGCACCAAGCCGCAATTCACCGACAAGGCTGATACAGCGAAAACAGCCACGACGGCGCTGGGAGAGAAGGTATGAGCCAGACCAATCGCCTGTCCAACGGTGGACGGATCGACCGCAACAAAGTGCTGAGCTTCACCTTCAACGGTCAGAGCTACAAAGGCTTCGAGGGCGACTCGCTGGCCTCGGCACTGATCGCCAACGGCGTCGACATCATCGGTCGCAGCTTCAAGTATTCGCGTCCACGCGGGATCTTCGCCGCCGGTGCCGAAGAGCCGAACGCCGTGCTGCAGATCGGTGCCACCGAAGCCACGCAGATTCCCAACGTGCGCGCCACGCAACAGGCGCTGTACCAAGGCCTGGTCGCCACCAGCACCAACGGCTGGCCGAGCGTCAACAACGACATGATGGGGATTCTCGGCAAGGTCGGCGGCAAGCTGATGCCGCCGGGTTTCTACTACAAAACCTTCATGTACCCGCAATCGTTCTGGATGACGTACGAGAAGTACATTCGCAAGGCTGCAGGGCTTGGCCGTTCGCCGACCGAAGTCGATCCGGACACCTACGACTACATGAACCAGCACTGCGACGTGCTGATCGTCGGCGCCGGCCCTGCCGGTCTCGCCGCTGCCCTGGCGGCTGCGCGCAGTGGTGCGCGGGTGATCCTCGCTGATGAGCAGGAAGAGTTCGGCGGCAGCCTGCTCGATTCCCGCGAAAGCCTCGACGGCAAACCGGCGATGGAGTGGGTGGCCAGCGTTATCGCTGAACTCAAGGACACCCCGGACGTGCTGCTGTTGCCGCGCGCCACGGTCAACGGTTACCACGACCACAACTTCCTGACCATTCACGAACGCCTCACCGATCACCTCGGTGACCGTGCGCCAATCGGTCAGGTACGTCAGCGCATCCACCGCGTCCGCGCCAAGCGTGTCGTGCTGGCGACCGGCGCGCACGAGCGTCCATTGGTCTACGGCAACAACGACGTGCCGGGCAACATGCTTGCCGGTGCGGTCTCGACTTACGTACGCCGTTACGGCGTGGCACCGGGCAAGAAGCTGGTGCTGAGCACCAACAACGATCACGCCTACCGCGTGGCGCTGGACTGGCTCGACGCCAGCCTGCAAGTGGTGGCCATCGCCGATGCGCGGAGCAATCCGCGGGGTGCGCTGGTGGAAGAAGCCCGCGCCAAAGGCATTCGCATCCTCACCGGCAGCGCCGTGATCGAGGCCCGTGGCAGCAAGCGCGTGACCGCTGCCCGCGTCGCCGCCATCGATGTCAAAGCCCACACGGTGACCAGCCCGGGCGAATGGCTCGACTGCGACGTGATCGCCAGTTCCGGCGGTTACAGCCCGGTGGTGCACCTGGCTTCGCACTTGGGTGGCAAGCCGATCTGGCGCGAAGATATCCTCGGTTTCGTACCCGGCGAAGCACCGCAGAAACGTGTGTGCGTCGGTGGTATCAACGGCGTCTACGGCCTCGGTGATTCGCTGGCCGATGGCTTCGAAGGTGGCGCACGCGCTGCCAGTGAAGCCGGCTTCGGGGTGGTCGAAGGCACGTTGCCCAAGGCCCTGAGCCGCCTCGAAGAAGCAACGCTGGCGTTGTTCCAGGTGCCGCATGAGAAGGGCACTGCGCGGGCACCGAAGCAATTCGTCGATCTGCAGAACGACGTCACCGCCGCCGCCATCGAACTGGCGACCCGCGAAGGTTTCGAGTCGGTCGAGCACGTCAAACGCTACACCGCGCTGGGCTTCGGCACCGATCAGGGCAAGCTCGGCAACGTCAACGGTCTGGCCATCGCCGCGCGCTCGCTGAACGTGACCATCCCGCAGATGGGCACCACGATGTTCCGCCCCAACTACACGCCGGTGACGTTTGGCGCGGTAGCGGGTCGTCACTGTGGGCACATTTTCGAACCGGTGCGCTACACCGCGCTGCATGCCTGGCATGTGAAGAACGGCGCCGAGTTTGAAGACGTCGGCCAGTGGAAACGTCCATGGTACTTCCCGAAAAACGGTGAAGACATGCACGCCGCGGTGAAGCGCGAATGCAAAGCCGTGCGCGACAGCGTCGGCCTGCTCGACGCCTCGACCCTCGGCAAGATCGACATTCAAGGCCCGGATGCCCGCGAGTTTCTCAACCGCGTGTACACCAACGCCTGGACCAAGCTCGACGTGGGCAAGGCCCGTTACGGCCTGATGTGCAAAGAAGACGGCATGGTCTTCGACGACGGTGTAACAGCCTGCCTGGCCGACAACCATTTCGTCATGACCACCACCACGGGCGGCGCCGCGCGCGTCCTGCAGTGGCTGGAGTTGTACCACCAGACCGAATGGCCGGAGATGAAGGTGTATTTCACTTCCGTCACCGATCACTGGGCGACCATGACCCTGTCCGGACCGAACAGCCGCAAGCTGCTCAGCGCCGTGACCGACATCGATCTGAGCAACGAAGCCTTCCCGTTCATGACCTGGAAAGAAGGCCTGGTCGGCGGCGTGCCGGCGCGGGTGTTCCGCATCTCGTTCACCGGTGAGCTGTCGTACGAAGTCAACGTCCAGGCCGACTACGCGATGGGCGTGCTGGAGAAAATCGTCGAGGCCGGCAAGCAGTACAACCTGACGCCGTACGGCACTGAAACCATGCACGTTCTGCGCGCCGAGAAAGGTTTCATCATCGTCGGTCAGGACACCGACGGCTCGATGACTCCGGACGACCTGAACATGGGCTGGTGCGTCGGTCGTACCAAACCGTTCTCGTGGATCGGTCAGCGCGGCATGAACCGTGAAGACTGTGTGAAGGATCAGCGTAAGCAACTGGTGGGCCTGAAGCCGATCGATCCAAATGTCTGGCTGCCGGAAGGTGCGCAACTGGTGTTCAACACCAAGCAGGCGATCCCGATGACCATGGTCGGCCACGTGACCTCCAGCTACGCGCACAACTCCCTCGGTTATTCGTTTGCCATGGGCGTGGTCAAGGGCGGTCTCAAGCGTATGGGCGAGCGGGTATTTGCGCCGCTGGCCGACGGCAGCGTGATCGAGGCGGAGATTGTGTCTTCGGTGTTCTTCGATCCGAAGGGTGATCGGCAGAACATCTGATTGCTCGGGGGACGGTGGGGTGTCAGTGGGTGCGAGTCGTCTGATCGATTCGCGAGCAAGCCCGCTCCCACAGGTTCCGGGTCGTTAATGGAATTTGTGTCAGGCATCAGTCCCCTGTGGGAGCGGGCTTGCTCGCGAAGGCGGCAGTACAGCCACCACAAGGACCGGACCAACAGAATTGAGATAGGTGCTTTATGACCACAGCCAACGTGTACCAACAACGCCCGACCACCGGTGCCAAGGCCGAGTCGTCGCTGCACCATGCCGACCTCGCCAGCCTGGTCGGCAAGGGTCGCAAGAACGCCGGCGTCATCGTGCGTGAAAAGAAACTCCTCGGTCACCTGACCATTCGTGGCGATGGCCACGATGCAGCCTTCGCCGCCGGTGTGCACAAGGCCCTCGGCATTGAATTGCCGGGCGCCCTGAGCGTGATCGTCAAAGGCGACACCAGCCTGCAATGGATGGGCCCGGACGAGTGGCTGCTGATCGTGCCAAGCGGTGAAGAATTCGCCGCCGAACAGAAACTGCGCGAGGCGCTGGGCGATCTGCACATCGCGATCGTCAACGTCAGCGGCGGCCAGCAAGTGCTCGAACTGAGCGGGCCGAACGTACGGCAGGTGCTGATGAAATCCACCAGCTATGACGTGCACCCGAACAACTTCCCGGTCGGCAAAGCGGTAGGCACGGTGTTCGCCAAATCGCAACTGATGATTCGCCACACCGCCGAAGACACCTGGGAACTGCTGATCCGTCGCAGCTTCTCGGATTACTGGTGGTTGTGGTTGCAGGATGCGTCGGCCGAGTACGGGCTGAGCGTGCAGGCCTGAAAGATCAAGAGCCACCCCCTCACCCCAGCCCTCTCCCCCAAGGGGGAGAGGGGGGAAGGGAGCAGATTTGTGTGGTTTTCGAGCCCGAGTTCGACCCGATACTTCAGGCCGGCGTAGCTCGAAAGAACACCTCGGTCAGTCCCCTCTACCTCCGGGAGAGGGCTAGGGTGAGGGGCAAAAATCCCCCAGACACCGCGCACAAAAGAACAGGAGTCACCGCACCATGAGCCGCGCCCCAGACACATGGATTCTGACCGCCGACTGCCCCAGCGTCCTCGGCACGGTGGACGCGGTGACGCGTTTTCTGTTCGAGCAGGGTTGCTACGTCACCGAGCACCATTCGTTCGATGACCGGCTCTCGGGCCGTTTCTTCATTCGCGTGGAATTCCGTCAGCCTGACGGTTTCGACGAACAATCCTTCCGCGCCGGCCTTGCCGAGCGCGGTCAGGCGTTCGGCATGGTCTTCGAACTGACCGCGCCGAACTACCGGCCGAAAGTGGTGATCATGGTTTCCAAGGCCGATCACTGCCTCAACGACTTGCTCTACCGCCAGCGCATCGGCCAGTTGTCGATGGACGTCGCGGCGGTGGTATCCAACCATCCGGATCTCAAGCCTTTGGCCGACTGGCACCAGATTCCCTACTACCATTTCCCCCTCGACCCCAACGACAAGCCGGCGCAGGAGCGTCAGGTGTGGCAGGTGATCGAAGAGTCCGGCGCCGAACTGGTGATCCTCGCCCGCTACATGCAAGTGCTGTCGCCGGAGCTGTGCCGCAAGCTCGATGGCAAGGCGATCAACATCCATCACTCGCTGCTGCCGGGGTTCAAGGGTGCCAAGCCGTATCACCAGGCCTACAACAAGGGCGTGAAACTGGTTGGCGCGACGGCGCATTACATCAACAACGACCTCGATGAAGGGCCGATCATTGCCCAGGGCGTCGAGGCGGTGGATCACAGTCATTACCCCGAGGATCTGATTGCCAAGGGGCGCGATATCGAGGGTCTGACCCTGGCCCGGGCGGTGGGTTATCACATCGAAAGAAGGGTGTTTTTGAACGCCAACAGAACCGTTGTTCTTTAGATCGCCATCGCTGGCAAGCCAGCTCCCACAGGGATTTGTGTCGTACACAATTTTTGAGTCCCACCCGAAACCTGTGGGAGCTGGCTTGCCAGCGATGAGGCCATAACAGGCAACACAACAATCAGCATCTGTACCCGAGCACTTAACGCGCTGCCTGTCTGGGCAACGCGGTTCCATAAAAACAACAGCGAGGTGAAAGCATGTCTGGCAATCGTGGTGTGGTGTATCTCGGCGCTGGCAAGGTCGAAGTGCAGAAAATCGACTATCCGAAAATGCAGGACCCGCGCGGCAGGAAGATCGAGCACGGTGTAATCCTGCGTGTGGTATCCACCAACATTTGTGGCTCCGACCAGCATATGGTGCGCGGCCGTACGACGGCGCAGACCGGTCTGGTGCTGGGCCATGAAATCACCGGCGAAGTGATCGAAAAAGGTTCCGACGTCGAGAACCTGAAAATCGGCGATCTGGTTTCCGTACCGTTCAACGTGGCTTGCGGGCGCTGCCGTTCCTGCAAGGAGCAACACACCGGTGTCTGCCTGACCGTCAACCCGGCGCGTGCCGGCGGTGCTTACGGTTATGTCGACATGGGCGACTGGACTGGCGGCCAGGCCGAGTACGTGCTGGTGCCGTACGCCGACTTCAACCTGCTGAAACTGCCGGATCGCGACAAGGCCATGGAGAAAATCCGCGACCTGACCTGCCTCTCCGACATTCTGCCGACCGGCTATCACGGTGCGGTGACGGCGGGCGTTGGCCCGGGCAGCACCGTTTATATCGCGGGCGCCGGCCCGGTCGGTCTGGCCGCGGCTGCCTCGGCGCGTCTGCTGGGCGCGGCGGTGGTGATCATCGGCGACGTCAACACCATCCGTCTGGCGCACGCCAAGGCTCAGGGTTTTGAAGTGGTCGACCTGTCCAAGGACACGCCGCTGCACGAGCAGATCGCCGAGCTGCTGGGCGAACCGGAAGTCGATTGCGCGGTGGACTGCGTGGGCTTCGAAGCCCGCGGCCACGGCCATGACGGCGTGAAATCCGAAGCCCCGGCCACCGTGCTCAACTCGCTGATGGGCGTGGTGCGTGTCGCCGGCAAGATCGGTATCCCGGGCCTCTACGTCACCGAAGATCCGGGTGCCGTGGACGCCGCCGCGAAAATGGGCAGCCTGAGCATCCGCTTCGGTCTGGGCTGGGCCAAATCTCACAGCTTCCACACCGGCCAGACCCCGGTGATGAAGTACAACCGCCAACTGATGCAGGCGATCATGTGGGACCGCATCAACATCGCCGAAGTGGTGGGCGTGCAAGTCATCAGCCTCGACCAGGCGCCGGAAGGTTACGGCGAGTTCGATGCCGGTGTGCCGAAGAAGTTTGTGATCGATCCGCATCGGTTGTTCAGTGCGGCGTAAGCTTCAGGCAGTGCAGAACGGCGACCTCAAGGTCGCCGTTTTTTATTGGGATGAGCATTAAACCTGTGGCGAGGGAGCTTGCTCCCGCTCGGCGGCGAAGCCGTCGTAAAATCCACACATGCGGCATCTCAGGAAAATTACCCACACAAGATTTGGGCCGCTTCGCAGCCCAGCGGGAGCAAGCTCCCTCGCCACAGAGGTTTGTCGTGCCAGAGTCAGAGAGCCGCTAAGGCGCCTTGGTAAAGCACCGGCCCCGTCGGCTGCCCGGTCGGCGAGCCACCCTTCGGCTCCAGACTCACCGCCAGCGCAATCGGCTGGCCGATCAAGACTTTCTGCGCCGCGCTCAATTCAACCTTGCCCTTGCCCCCCGCCGGAATCACCCCCAGCGAAATCGGCTTGCCATCCGCTGGAATCGCCCACAATTCCAGGCTGCGATCAGGCCCGACTGCCGCCAATGTCAGCGGCTCGACTTGCAGATAATCGGCATGCGCCTCGACCTTCAGCGCCGGCCGCGCGTCGGCGGTCAGCAGGGTGGCGCGGTAGCGGGCGTCGTCGCGGTTGTACAGCGAGCCGAGGAATACCAGGATCACGATCGAACATAGCGCGGCGGTGACCCGTAGCCAGTTCCAGAACGGACGTTTTTCCGGGACGTGCAGCACTTGCGGTTCGATCCGCGCGGTGATGCCTTGCCACACCCGATCCGGCACCGGGCGCTCCGGCAGCGTTTCGGTAAGGCTGGCAAGGCTCTCCTGCCACTGCGCCAACTCGTTTCGCAGTGCTGCGTCATCCAGCAGCAATTGTTCAAAGCGCCTGCGCGCCGCCGCAGACATCAGGCCAATGGCGTAATCGGCAGCGAGGGCGCGGCGCAGGGCGGGGGTCTGGTAGTTCATGATTCAAGGCACCTGCGCAGACGCTCCATGCCGCGGCGAATCCACGACTTCACCGAGCCCAGCGGTGCGGCCAGCTGTTCGGCCAGTTCCGAGCAGGAAAGGCCCTGGAAGTAGGCGACGCTGATCGACTGGCGCTGCATGCCGTCGAGGGTGTCCAGGCAGCGATGCAGCGCGCTGGCTTCGCGGCTGCTGTTCAACAGGTCGTGGGCTGAAGGGCCATCGTCCGGCAGGGTGTCCTGTTCGAAGTCGGTCAGCGGCCGTTCGCGCTGTTTGCGTAATTGGTCGATGGCCTGATTGCGAGTGATGTTGATCATCCAGGTCAGCGGCGCCGACAAGTGGGCTTCGTAGCGCGAGGCGTTGTTCCAGATCCGCACGAAGCTTTCCTGCAGCACGTCCTCGGCCAGATCCGCCCGGCCCATGATGCGCAGGGCCACGCCGTGCAGACGCGGGCCAACGCTGCGATAGAGCGTTTCGAACGCAGCACGGTCACCCAGTGAGCACTGGGCCAGCATCTGGCGCAATTGATCGGGGTCGGCGATGGAAATGACGGCTCTCCAGGCAATGGGCGGGCGACGAGGGCGGTGCTCGGGCTGTTCACAGGCTAGTTCAGGGACAGCGCTTGTGCCATTCATCTCGGGTTATCCGCGGTTTCACGTTTTATATACGTGGGCATGCTGAAAATGGATGCGCCGGCGAGGAACATGCTGGCTGAAACCCGGTCAAATCGGCAGTTTTGCCGCCCATTGAGGGGCGGTCACCACAGCGCAAGAGGATGTCTGAATGAAGATTTCACGCGGTATTGCCTTGGCTTCACTGATGACCCTTGCGGCTGGCCCGGTGTTCGCAGGGTTCAGTCTGGACGACGTGACCAAAGCGGCTTCGAGCATGCAGGGTGGCAACGCTGCCACCGCCGCCGCGCCGACCTCGGAAACGGCTGGTTTGCTGAAAGCGGTCACCGATCTCGGCGTTACGCCGCAGCAAGCCGTCGGTGGCACCAGCGCCATGCTTGGCCTGGCCAAGAACCAATTGAGCAGCACCGATTATTCGCAGTTGGCCAAAGAAGTGCCGGGCATCGACAAGCTGTCGGGCGGTAGCGGCAACCTGGCGGCGTTGAGCGGGTTGCTCGGCTCGTCGGGCAAGTCAGCCGGGCTGGAAAACGCGCTGGGTAACGTCAAG
Organism: Pseudomonas sp. 13B_3.2_Bac1; assembly: GCF_025466205.1. Taxonomy (NCBI): domain Bacteria; kingdom Pseudomonadati; phylum Pseudomonadota; class Gammaproteobacteria; order Pseudomonadales; family Pseudomonadaceae; genus Pseudomonas; species Pseudomonas sp. 13B_3.2_Bac1. The sequence continues at coordinate 5,681 of NZ_JANLOG010000013.1, read as the reverse complement.
AACACCAGCGACCTGAACAATGCCTTCGGCGCGTTGGGCATGGACAGCGGCATGGTCGGTCAGTTTGCCCCGGTGCTGCTCAAGTACCTGGGTGATCAAGGCGTCGGCGGCCCACTGCTGCAGAGCCTGGGCAGCATCTGGGGCGCCGGCACCGGTAGCTGATTCAGGCGCGCTCGCCGCGCAGTTGGCTGATGCGCTGATCCTTCTCGGTCCAGAGCTGGTTGACCCAGTTCTGGACCTGCTGGCGAAACAGCGGATCGTTCTCGTAATCGCCCTGCGACAGCGCCGGGTCGAGTTCGCGGGTCTGGATGTCTACGATCACCCGCGGCACGCTGCCGCTGATCAAATCCCAGAATCCCGGGATCTTCTGCTGTGGATAGACCACGGTCACGTCGAGCAGCGCGTCCAGCTGTTCGCCCATCGCCGCCAGAACAAATGCCACGCCACCCGCCTTGGGTTTGAGCAGGTGCTTGAACGGTGACTGCTGCTGCGCGCTTTTCGCCGCGGTGTAGCGAGTACCTTCCAGATAATTCACCACCGTTACCGGCTGGCGCTTGAACAGCTCGCAGGCCTGTCGGGTGATTTCCAGATCCTTGCCCGCCAGCTCCGGGTGCCTGGCCAGAAACGCCTTGCTGTAGCGCTTCATGAACGGGTAATCCAGCGCCCACCACGCCAGCCCCAGGAACGGTACCCAGATCAGCTCTTTCTTGAGGAAGAACTTGAAGAACGGCGTGCGCCGGTTGAGGGTCTGGATCAGCGCTGGAATGTCGACCCACGACTGGTGGTTGCTGACCACCAGATACGAGGTGTCACCACGCAGGTTTTCACCGCCGCGAATGTCCCATTGAGTGGGGATGCACAGGCGAAAGATCAGCTTGTCGATTTCCGCCCAAGTCTCGGCAATCCACATCACCGCCCACGAGGCGTAATCGCGCCAGCGCCCCGGCGCAATCAGTTTGAGCAGGGCAAAGACCAGCAACGGCCCGATCAGAATCAGGGTGTTGAGCAACAGCAGCAGGGTGACGAAACAGCCGGTGAGCAGGCGGCGCATAAGCAACTCTATGAAGGCGGATGGGCGCGCCATGATAAGTGGCTTCGGGCGACAGGCCAAATCGATGGTGACGAATGTTTCACTTTTGGCTGGCTATGCTGGAGCTGATTACTGTGCTGGCAGGGCTGGCCTCTTCGCGAGCAAGCCCGCTCCCACAGTGGATCTTCAGTGTGCATGCCATCTTCAACAGATCCCCGATCCCCTGTGGGAGCGGGCTTGCTCGCGAAGGCGGATTCAGGGCGAACGAATTGCCCAATGGCTGTCTAAAATCTCGCGTCTGACGCCCTCATTTTCCAAGGAAGCCCTCTACGTGAAATCCCTCCTTGCACTGTTTGCCCTCGTCGCCCTGCCGGTCATGGCCGCCGAGCCGACCCTGTACGGGCGTTACGAATACATCGCGCTGCCGGAAATCGGTGGTGAGGTGCTCAAGGCCAAGATGGACACCGGCGCGCTGACCGCTTCGCTGTCGGCCAAGGACATCGAGACCTTCACCCGCGATGGCGAAGACTGGGTGCGTTTTCGCCTCGCTACCAAGGATGCCGATAACAAGGTCTACGAGCACAAGGTCGCGCGGATCAGCAAGATCAAGAGTCGCTCCGACGAGGACGATGAAGATCGCGACGTCACCGAAGTCGCCAAGCGTCCGGTGGTCGATCTGGAGCTGTGCCTGGGCAACGTCAAGCGCACCGTTGAGGTCAACCTGACCGACCGCAGTCACTTCAACTATCCCCTGCTGATCGGCGCCAAGGCCCTGCGCGAGTTCGGCGCGGCAGTGAACCCGGCACGGCGTTTCACCGCCGACAAGCCGGACTGCTAAGTGGTCTCATTGACGTAAGGTCAGGCTTGGGGCACCGTTCGCGCACTTAACCCATGGGCTCGGACGCCATGCCTCATATCCTGATTGTCGAAGACGAAGCGGCGATTGCCGACACGCTGATTTTTGCCCTGCAGGGCGAGGGGTTTGCCACCACGTGGCTGAGCCTCGGCGCGGCGGCGCTGGAGCATCAACGGCAGACCCCGGCTGACTTGATCATTCTCGACATCGGCCTGCCGGACATCAGTGGTTTCGAAACCTGCAAACAGCTGCGGCGCTTCAGTGAAGTGCCGGTGCTGTTCCTCAGCGCCCGGGACGCCGAGATCGACCGGGTGGTGGGGCTGGAGATCGGCGCCGACGATTACGTGGTCAAGCCGTTCAGCCCGCGTGAGGTCGCGGCGCGGGTCCGGGCGATTCTCAAGCGCATGGCGCCGCGTCCCGTGGTTGAAGCCTCCTCGGCGCTGTTTCGCATCGATCCCGAGCGCGTGCAGATCGTCTACCGGGGGCAGCCGCTGAACCTGACCCGCCACGAATTCCGCCTGTTGCAATGCCTGCTTGAACAACCGCAGCGGGTGTTCAGCCGCGAGCAATTGCTCGACGCGCTGGGCGTTGCCGCCGACGCCGGCTACGAGCGCAGCATCGACAGCCACATCAAGAGCGTGCGCGCCAAACTGCGTCTGGTGCGGGCCGACGCCGAGCCGATCCAGACCCATCGCGGCCTCGGTTACAGCTACAGCCCGGGGCACAGCTGATGTCGCTGGGGCTGCGGATTTTTCTGGTGTATGTGCTGTTTGTCGGCCTGACCGGTTATTTCGTGCTCAACACGGTGATGGAAGAAATCCGCCCCGGCGTGCGCCAGTCCACCGAAGAAACCCTGGTCGACACCGCCAACCTGATGGCGGAAATTCTCCGTGATGATTTCAAGGCCGGCACGCTCAGCGAGAACCGCTGGCCCGAATTGCTGCGGGCCTACGGCGAACGCCAGCCACAGGCGACGATCTGGGGCCTGGCGAAAAACCAGGTCAACCACCGCATCTACGTCACCGACGCCAAAGGCATCGTGGTGCTGGATTCCAGCGGGGTGGCGGTCGGGCAGGATTATTCGCGCTGGAACGACGTCTACCTGACCCTGCGCGGCGAATACGGCGCGCGCTCGACCCGCAGCGATCCGAACGACCCGGCGTCCTCGGTGATGCACGTCGGCGCGCCGATCCGTGATAACGGGCGGATCATCGGTGTGGTCACCGTGGCCAAGCCCAACAGCTCGTTGCAGCCTTATGTCGATCGCACCGAACGGCGCTTGCTGTTTTACGGTGCCGGGCTGATCGGCCTCGGCCTGCTGTTCGGCGCTTTGCTGTCGTGGTGGCTGAGCCGCGCGCTGCACCGTTTGACCGGCTACGCAAAAGCAGTGAGCGAAGGGCGCCGGGTTGAAGTGCCGCATTACCGTGGCGGCGAGCTGGAGCAACTGGCCACGGCGCTGGAGCAGATGCGCACCCAGCTCGAAGGCAAGGCTTACGTCGAACGCTACGTGCACACCCTGACCCATGAATTGAAAAGTCCGCTGGCGGCGATTCGCGGTGCGGCGGAGTTGCTGCAGGATGAGATGCCAGCGATTCAGCGCCTGCGCTTTATCGGCAACATCGACAGCGAAAGCGCACGGATGCAGCAACTGATCGAGCGCCTGTTGAACCTCGCGCAAGTCGAGCAGCGGCAGGGGCTTGAGGAGCGGGTGGCGGTGCCGCTGGCGGCGTTGGTTGATGAATTATTGCAGGCGCAGGCAGCGCGGATCGAAGGCCGGCGGCTCAAGGTCGAGCAGACGATTGCGTCGGATCTGTTGCTGATCGGCGAGCCGTTTCTGCTGCGTCAGGCGTTGGGCAATCTGCTGGAGAATGCGCTGGATTTCACCCCGGTCGGCGGGTTGCTGCGTTTCAGTGCCGAGCGTGTTGGAGAGCAGGTCGAGTTGCGCTTGTTCAACGAAGCGGCGGCGATTCCCGAGTACGCCTTGCCGCGTCTGAGTGAGCGGTTTTACTCATTGCCGCGTCCGGACAGTGGGCGCAAGAGCACCGGTTTGGGGCTGAACTTCGTTGAAGAGGTGATGAAGTTGCATGGTGGGTTGATGCAGATCCGCAATGTCGAGAATGGCGTGGAAGTGATTTTGCGTTTGTCCTGATACCGAGTCGCTGCCTTCGCGAGCAAGCCCGCTCCCACAGGTTTTTGTGTTGTACACAGATATTGCTTACACCTGAGTCACTGTGGGAGCGGGCTTGCTCGCGAAGGGGCCGGTGCAGTCTCCACACAATCTCCATATTCCCCCCACATTCCCCTCATACATCAACACCAGACTCTGCCCATCCAAACAGGGAGAGTCCCATGAACAAGAATCTGACCATCAAGCTCGGGGCGATTGCCCTGCTGATCCTGCTGTTGCTGATACCGCTGCTGATGATTGACGGCATCATCGATGACCGCCAGCAACGGCGCGATGGCGTGCTTGAAGACATTGCCCGCAGCTCCAGTAATAGCCAGCAACTGAGCGGGCCGGTGATGGTGGTGCCGTATCGCAAAGTGATTCACAACTGGAAGCTCAACGACAAAACCAACCAGCGCTACGACGAGCCAAGTGAAGAGCGCGGTCGTCTGTATTTTTTGCCGGAGCGCTTCGAGCTCGACGGCCAGGTGCAGACCGAGCTGCGCAATCGCGGTATCTACGAAGCGCGACTGTTCCACGCCGACAATCGCATCAATGGGCATTTCTCGTTGCCGGCGCAGTTGGGGATCCAGGAAGATTTTGCCGACTACCAGTTCGATGCGCCGTTTCTGGCGGTGGGCATCAGCGATATTCGCGGCATCGAAAACGCGCTGAAACTGGAACTCGACGGCCAACGCCTGGATTTCGTACCCGGCACCCAGGTCGGCTGGCTCGGCGAAGGTGTACGGGTCACGCTGCCGGTGCTGGACACCCGCAACGCTACAGAGCTGACCTTCGGTTTCGACCTGCGTCTGCAAGGCACCGGTTCGTTGCAGGTGTTGCCGGTGGGCAAAAGCAGTCACGTCAGCCTTGCCGCCAACTGGCCGCATCCAAGCTTTGTCGGCAACTTCCTGCCGGGCAAACGCGAGATCAGCGATCAGGGCTTCAGCGCCGATTGGCAGACCACGTTCTTCTCCACCAACCTGCAAGAAGCCATGAGCCGTTGCGTGATGGGCAATGACTGCGAGGCGTTCAACGGGCGCAGCTTCGGCGTGAGTTTCATCGATCCGGTGGACCAATATCTGAAGAGTGATCGGGCGATCAAATATGCGCTGTTGTTCATCGTCCTGACGTTCGCTGGTTTCTTCCTGTTCGAAGTGCTCAAGAGTCTGGCGGTGCACCCGGTGCAATACGCGTTGGTCGGGGTGGCGCTGGCGTTCTTTTACCTGTTGCTGCTGTCGTTGTCGGAGCACATCGGCTTTGCTCTGGCGTATCTGCTGTCGGCCAGTGGCTGTGTGTTGTTGATCGGGTTTTATGTTTGCCACGTGCTGCACAGCGTGCGTCATGGCCTGAGTTTTTCTGTGGGATTGGCGGCGTTGTATGGCCTGCTGTATGGCTTGCTGAGCGCCGAGGATTACGCGTTGCTGATGGGTTCGTTGCTGCTGTTCGGCCTGCTCGGGGTGTTCATGGTGCTGACGCGCAAACTCGACTGGTACGGGATCGGGCAGAAACCGGCCAAGCCGCTGGAGTTTGATGTGGGGGGGATGCAATGAGCGGGCTGCGTGAGGATCAGCGCTGGAAGGAAGCATTGGTGACGCGGATTGTCGGGTTTCTGCCAGTGAGACCGA